>JBHENV010000168.1:0-2809 GCA_046261895.1 Candidatus Limnocylindria bacterium | reverse complement strand
GCCGCCCAATCGGGGACGTACATGGCGGCGACGAGGCCGAACGCCTCCCCTTCGTCTGGAGCGCCGTCGGCGAACTCCTGAGCAAGAGCCTCGACGAGGTCCGCGAAGCGCCGCGCACGCTCCGCAGGCATCCGCGCCCGCACCACGATCGACATCGACGGGTCCGTGTCGTCCTTGCCGGCCCGGAATGGACGCGCCTCGGCAAGCGCCTGGCGCAGCGGCAGGTAGCCATCGATCAGCGTGCCGTCCGCCGCTGGAAGCGTCGCTCGGCCCTCCTCCGCCAGTCGATGCTGGCGCGCCACCCTCGCGTACCGCTTCTCCACCACCCCTCGGACGCGCCGCATTTCGGCAACGCGGACCAGGCCGGCGGCATCAAGGACACGGACATGGTGTGCGATGGTGCCCTTCGCGATTCCCAGCGCCCGTGCGAGCTCCTGGACGCTTGCCGGCCCGTCCAGCAGCACGCCCAGGATCCGCCACCGCGTGGCGTCACCTAGGGCATGCAGCTGATCCGGACGGGTGATGTTCAGATGTTCGTCCATCTCACCCGGACTCTCAATGGTTCGCAATCGCCGATCGATTGGCGATTCCAACTCATTAGAGCAGGGCTGTCAACCCACCCGGACTCGTCGTCGGGCCATGGTCAAACCGTCACCGATCGGCAGGATCACGTGGTCGACCCGTTCGTCCGCCGCGATCTTCTCGTTGAGGGCGCGGATCGCGCGCACGTTGTCGCCCTCGGCCGACGGATCGGCGACCTCGCCGCTCCACAGCACGTTGTCGATCAGGATCAGGCCTCCGGGGCGCACGACCCGGAGGCAGCCCTCGTAGTAGGCGTCGTAGCTCGGCTTGTCGGCGTCGATGAAGGCCAGGTCCATGCTGTCGTCGTGGATCGTGCCGAGCGTCTCGGTGGCCGGCGCCAGCCGCAGCTCGACCTTCTCGGCGACACCCGCATCGGTCCATGCGCGGCGGGCGATGTCGGTCCACTCGCGGCTCACATCGCAGCACACCATCCTCCCGCCCGGAGGGAGGGCGAGGGCCATGGCGGTCGAGCTGTAGCCGGTGAACGTGCCGATCTCCAGGACTCTCGTCGCGCCGGTGACCTGCACCAGGAGGCCCATGAAGGCACCCTGGTCCGCGCCGATCTGCATGTTGTGCTCGGGCAGCTGCATCGTCTCGTCACGCAGTCGTGCCAGGACTGGATGCTCGCGAACGCCGAAGCGGTGAACGTAGGCGACGAGGTCGTCAGTGAGGTTGAGCGTCCGGTTGGCCATGACGACCGATGGTACGCGGTCGAGTGCCGACGCCGCGCGGTAGCGCGCGGCTAGCGCGGTAGCGCGCGGCTAGCGCGGTTTCGCGCGATCGAGTGCCGTCAAGCGCGGCCATCCCGCTCCTGCGCCGCTGACCGGCGCTAACTGAGCCAAGACCACTGCTGACGGCCGTGGGCCGCGGCGACGCGGCCCGTCCTGGAGGTGGGCGCCGGTGAGCGGTGCTTTTTGGCGCGGCCACGAGGCGCCGACGACGGCTTGCGCGTCCGGGTGCCCCATTAGGGCCGTTCAGCGGCGGTAATTCAGGGGTAACCGGCTGGTAACGAACGGACCGGGATACTGCCGACCATGCCATTCCGGATCCGGCCGCTGGACGAAGCCATCCGACGCTCGAGCCGCGAGACGATCGAGCTGGGTGAGGAGTTGGCAAGAGGGCGGCGGACATGCGGCGCAACCCAGGCGGATGTTGCGCGCACGCTGGGATGGTCGCCGTCGAAGGTCCGGCGGATCGAGCGCGGCCAGCGAAGATCGGTCACCCATCTCGAGCTGGCCTCGTTCGCATCGGTTGTTGGCCTCCGGTACAGCGGCCGCATGTTCATTGGGACGACCCGGTTGCGGGACGCGACACAGCTCGAGATGATCGGCGGATATCGGACCCTGGCGGCGGGCTGCGGTTGGAACTGCAGGATCGAAGATCCGATCCCGATCACCGGAGACCTTCGCGCCTTCGACCTGATGCTTCGCGCGCCTGGCATGCACGTGGCGCACGAATTCATCTCGCGCGTCTACGACCTCCAGGCGCAGGTCCGACCCTCCTCCAGAAACAGCGTGATGGCGGCGTGGCTACGCTCATCCTCGTCATCAAGGATAACGTCGAGAACCGGAGACTGTCCCGAGAGGCGAATGACGTACTCCACGATCTCTTCCCGCTCAGTTCCCGTGATGTATTGCAGGCGATCCGCGCGGGCCGGGACCCGGGACGCAACGGGATGCTGTTCTGGCGGAGCAGGCTTGCGGCGGCGGCCTGAGCCTGTTCGATCTGGCCTCGCCACGCCAACGAGGCAGCCCGCCGTCGCTCATCGGCCGTAACTGCGCCCCAGGGCCGGCGAGGCCAGCGTATCGACCCTAAGGAACCCCGGGCGAGAGCCAGCCCGCTGCCTCGGGCGGAGTTAGCGCCGCTCGGCGGCGGCTGGCGCTCATCGCGACGCTCACAGAGCGCCACCCCGCTGCCTCGGGCTGAGTTAGCGCCGCTGAGCGGCGGCGCGGGGCGGGACACCGACACGAGCATCGGCTACTCGCCGATGAGTGAGGTCTCGTGGTGGCTGGTGGGCACGTCCGAGCCGTCGAGCCAGCGCAGGACGTAGTACTCGGTGTCGATCGCCTTGCGGGCGAGCTCTTCGGGCAGCTCGAGCAGCCAGCCGAGATCCTGGCGCTGCGTCTTGTGGCAGTCCATGCTGTGGCGCTTCGCGTCACGGAAGGCGGACACGTCCACGAAGGTCGTCACATCGGCTTCGGCGCGGCCGAATTCGACGGCATCGCTC
>JBHENV010000167.1:0-17601 GCA_046261895.1 Candidatus Limnocylindria bacterium | reverse complement strand
GGGATCGGCCTGGCGAAGGGCGAGGGATCCCGAGTCGGCCCGATCGTCACCATCCTCGACGAGCTGAAGGCAACCCGCCACGCGCTCGACATCGCGAGCGCCGGGGACGTCGTGGTCGTGTGTGTCGACCACGCCAACCAGATCTGGAAGGAGCTCCAGCGACGTGAGCACGGAGCCGCGAGCGAAGCCGATGGCCTGCGCGCTGTCGTCGGCGTCCTCGGTGCGGATGACGAGATCGAGATCGAGACCTGAGGACGTCCCTGCCGTCGGGAAGTTGACATGGACCGAGGGTGCCGACGCCAGGTGACCGTGCCGCGGCCAGCACGCCGATGAGCGGTCGGTTCACGCTCTACTGAGCTGCCGTCGCCGGGTGTCGCCAGATAGTCGCCGGGTAGAAGGTTATCGGCGCTGAGAGCTGATTCCGGTGACAGTCATTCACCGAGAGACTGCTAGGCCATCTTTTGGCGCGGGGCGGCGGCTCGGCACGAGTCCTCACGCTCACACGCACGTAGGCTACGGGCTGCGGTGGGCGGCGCGCGAAGCGGCGCCGTCAGCCGCCGCTGACCCTGGCGCGCAGGCGATCCGTGTCGACCGGCCGAAAGCCCTCGGCCGCGAGCCAATCGAACAGCTCGGTGCGCTCGACGTGTGCCATCACCGCGCACACGTCACCGTGGTTCGCACGACCGACGAGTGTCTGGAAGGCCGCCATCTCGTTCGGGAGCGCTTCGATCTCACCCCTATAGCCGCCGTCGCGGGCGCCGGCCCGCAGGAGCTCATTCATCTCGTCGTTATCACGGCCGCGAAGGTAGTGGCGCTTCTCGGCGATGACGAGGTCATCGGCCCCACCGGCCAGGGCGCCGAGGGCGTGGAGGATCTCATCGGTCCGGTCGCCGGCCGTCCCGAACGCGAGGCGTACCTTACCATCGCCTGCCACCGCGCGCGAAACGTCCATGAGGCCCGCCAGCCCGGCCTCGTTGTGCGCGAAGTCAACCACCGCGAACATGTTGCCGCGCTCGTAGAGGTTGAGACGGCCGGGGTTGCCAGCCGAATCCTGGGCGAACGACCGAAGGCCGCGACTGATACGCGCGGTCGGGATCCCGAGGGCGTCGCAGGCGGCCGCGGCGGCGAGCGCGTTGGCGATGTTGTAGCGCGAGAGTCCGGCGACCGTGACCGGCAGCTCAGCGGCCGTGCCGAGGCGTCTCGGGCGGCGACCGGCCCCACGCAGCACCAGGACCCCGTCATCGAGCAGCGCGGCCCGGCCTCCGCCATCCAGCACCCGCTCGGCGCGCTCCGAGCGCGGGTCCATGCTGAACGCGTACAGGTTGGCGCGCGTGTTGCGGCGCATGTCCCAGGCGAGGTCGTCATCGGCGTTGAGGACGGCCCAGCCGCCACGCTTGGTAATGCGCACGATCACGCCCTTCACGTCGGCCAGCTCTTCGATCGTGTCGATCCCCTGCAGCCCGAGATGATCGGCGCTTACGTTGGTGACCACGCTGACGTCGTTGGCCGCATAGCCGACGCCGCGCAGGAGGATGCCGCCGCGGGCCGTCTCGAGCACCGCCAGGTCGAGGCCCGGCTCCGCAAGGACGCGGCCGGCGCCACCGAATCCTGTCCAGTCCCCGGCTTCGACGAGCTCGCCGCGCACGTAGATGCCGTCGGAATTGGTCATCCCCACCTTTCGCCCGGCCTGCGATGCGACGTGAGCGATCAGCCGCGTGGTCGTGCTCTTCCCGTTCGTGCCGGTCACCGCCACGATCGGGATCCGCGGTCGTGGCAGATGCGAGAGCGGGCCGTGCGCGGTGGCCCGCAGCCCAGCCACTTCACGCCGCGGGGTCGACCGGCCGAGCGCGAGCCGAGCTGAGGCCGACCCGATCGCCTGGGCGATCGCCCGCCGACGCCACGCGAAGGCGATGGCCGTTCGCAGCCCATCGACCGAGTGCCGGGTGGTGAGCCGCGGCTCCGGCAGGCCGAGCGCGCCGTGGAGGCGAGTGATGGCCCGTGCGGCGCGCTCGCCGACCTCGGCCGCGTCACCGGGGCGCTGTCCCACGAACTCGAGCTTGACGGCGGGACGCGTGAAGAAGCGGCTCGGGCCATCGAGCACGCGCAGCTCGACCAGCTCGACGCCTGAGTCCGGGTGGTCGGCCCCGCGCGGCATGGGCGTGAGTATATTGATCAGCATGCCCGACCTGAACGCGCTGCGGCGCAGCGTCGAGGAGGCGCAGCCCGCCTACCTACGGCAGCTGGCCGAGCTCGTCAACATCGACTGCGGCTCGTACACGGCCGACGGCGTGAACCGCGTCGCCGATGCGGTGAGCTCCGTCATGCAGGGGCTCGGGCTCGACGTTGAGCGCATCCGGCACGAGCCGACCGACGGTGCACCGCAGCTCGGGGACCTCCTCATCGGCCGCTCCGGCGGCGACGGAGCGCGGCTCCTCCTGATCGGCCACATGGACACCGTCTTCGACCCGGGAACGGCCGCCGCCAGGCCGTATCGGGTTGAGGGCGACCGCGCGTTCGGCCCCGGCGTGACCGACATGAAGGCGGGGCTGCTGGCTGGCCTGCATGCCGTCAGCGCGCTCAGCGGCGAGGGGCACCGTCCGCGCATCACCTTCGTGGCCAACCCGGACGAGGAGATCGGATCGCCCTTCAGCACGCCGATCATCCGCGACCTCGCCCCGCAGCACGACGTCGTCCTGGTGCTGGAGTGCGCCCGAGCCAACGGCGACATCGTCAGCGCCCGCAAGGGGATCGCCGACTACCACCTCGACCTGGTCGGGCGGGCGGCGCACGCGGGAGTGGAGCCCGAAAAGGGGCGATCCGCCATCCTGGAGGCGGCGCACCAGGTGCTTGCGCTCCATGCGCTGAACGGCCGCTGGCCGAGCGTCACCGTCAATGCGGGGCTCATCCGCGGCGGCACGCGCCCCAACGTGGTTCCTGAGCGGTGCGAGCTGCAGGTCGACCTCCGCGCCGCGACCATCGGTGCCTTCGACGCCGCGTCGGCCGAGGTGGAGCGCCTGGCCGGCGCACCGACGGTCGAAGGGGTGTCGATCGAGCTCCACCGCATGGGCGGTCATCCGCCGATGGAGAGGACCGATGCCTCCGGGCGCCTGGTTGCACTGGCCGCCTCCATTGCGGGCGAGCTCGGCTTCGAGCTCGCGGACGCCGCCACGGGCGGTGCGTCAGACGCGAACACCACGGCGGCGCTCGGCATTCCCACGCTCGACGGCCTGGGTCCGGTCGGCGGCGACGACCACTCCGTCGATGAATGGCTGGATCTTGCCAGCGTCATCCCGCGCACCACCCTGCTGGCCGGCCTCATCGGGCGAATCGGTCAAGCGCTGTAGGGCCGAGAATATATACGTATATACTAGCGGCTTATGACGGCCAAACGCGTCCTGATCTCCGTCGACGCACGCCTGCTGGCCCAAATTGACCAGAGTTGCGCGCGCATCGGAATGACGAGAAGCGCCTACCTCGCGCAGTTGGCGGAGAAGGACCTCCAGGCGGCAAGCGGGCCTGGCACGACGCCGACCGCCCGAGCTGCTCTCGCCGCGCTCGATAGCCTCTTGCGCGAACCGTCGGCATGAGGCGCGTGATTCTCGACGCGGCAGCGCTGCTCGCGTGGTTCGAAGGCGCCGAGGCCAGCCCGTTGCGCTCGGAGTATGAGGACGGCCTCCTTGGCGTGGTCGCCCCTCGTCAACTGACCACGGATCTCCTCAGCAACCTGGCAGCATCCCGCGATTGGCCGGCAGATCGCCTCGTTCGCATCGCCGCCGAAGTTGATCGCCTCGGCTTCGAGATTCGCGAGCCGCCGGTCGATGAAATCGCCGCCTGGCTCGCGCGCGGCCTCCCGGCAAACCTGGCGCCGTACACGGCGCTCGCATCGGCGCTCGACCTCCCGCTCATCACGGCTAATCCTGAACTCCTGCGCCGGGCGGCAAGCGTCGCTCGTTCCACCACTGACGGCTGACACACGTCAGGTCGGCCATCGTATATACATATGTGCGTGGAAGGGCGGCGCCAGTTGCCCCCGCCGCCTCGGCTAGAATGGCGCCCCGTGACCGATGACTTTCGCCACCGCACGACGCTGCAGGTGCGCTTCCGCGACATCGATGCCTTCGGGCACGTGAACAACGCGGTCTTCTTCAGCTACGTCGAGCTGGCGCGCATCCGCTACCTGCTGGAGATCCTGGAGCTGAACGAGCCGTTCGACCGCCTCCCCCTCATCCTGGCACGTGTCGAGCTCGACTATCGATCGCCGATCACGTTCGGCGAGGAGGTCGTGGTCGAGACGCGCGTCGATCGCGTCGGACGCACCAGCTTTGGCATGAGCCACCGCATGACGGCCGGACCGGACGGTCGGCTGGCCGGAGACGTGCAGACGGTGCTGGTCACCTACGACTACGCCACGGCCCGCCCGATGCCGGTGCCCGACGACTGGCGACGGCGGTTTGGCGAGCACGAGCGGCGAACCTTCGAGACCGATACGTCACGGCCGGCCGCGACGGCCGCGGCGAGCTGAGCGACGCCACCCAGGAGACCGATGCCCGAACCGCAACGCTTCGATCTGCTAATCCTCGGCGGCGGGATGAGCTACGTCGGCGCCATTCGCGCCGCACAGCTTGGGCTCTCCGTCGGCCTCGTCGAGCGCGACCGGCTCGGGGGCACCTGCCTGAACCGCGGCTGCATCCCATCCAAGGCGCTGCTCGAGACGGCCGATCTCCTCCACCGCGTGACGGAGCAGGGCGCGGAGTTCGGCCTCGCCGGCCACGACGGCATCAGCCTCGACTACGGCCAGCTCGCCAGGCGTCGCGATTCGGTCATCGACAAGCACGTCGGCGGGGTCGAGTTCCTGTTGAAGAAGAACAAGATCACCGTCCTGCGCGGCAATGGCGTCCTGACCGGGCCAACCAGCGTCCGCGTCAGCGGCGGCGAGGCGGGCGAGATCGAGGCCACGGCCGACAGCCTCATCCTGGCCACCGGATCCGCTCCCCGCTCGCTGCCTGACCTCGAACCGGACGGCCGCCTGGTCATCACCAGCGACGAGGCACTCACCCGCGCCGACGTGCCGCGACGGATCACGATCGTCGGCGCGGGGGCCATCGGCGTCGAGTGGGCGAGCATGTACCGCGACTTCGGGGCAGAGGTGACGCTCGTCGAGTTCGCTGATCGGATCGTGCCGCTCGAGGATCCCCAGGTCGGCAAGGAGCTGGGACGCGTCTTCAAGAAGCGTGGCATCGGGATGCATACGGCCAGCACGATCGATCCCGAGACCATCAAGAAGGCCGACGACGAGATCTCGTTCCAGGTGGCTTCGAAGGACGGCGCCAGGCGCACCGACCTGACCTCGGACGCCATCCTGGTCGCGGTCGGGCGACGGCCGCTCACCGATGACATCGGCCTGGAGGCAATCCAGGGGCTGGCCGTCGAGAAGGGCTACGTCAAGGTCGACGAATACATGCGCACCGGCGTCGATCACCTGTACGCCATTGGCGACATCGTCCCCGGTTTCGCGCTGGCCCACGTCGCCAGCCACGAGGCGGTCGTGGCGGTCGAGCACATGTCAGGCCACGACCCGGAGCCGGTCAGGATGCACCTCATGCCGCGCGTCACCTTCTGTCGTCCGCAGATCGCCTCGGTCGGGCTGAGCGAGGAGGAGGCGAAGGCCGACGGTCGCGAGATCAAGGTCGGCTCCTTCCCCTTCCGCGCGCTCGGCAAGGCGACGATCGTGGGCGAGATCGACGGCTTCGCGAAGTTCGTCGCCGATAGGGAGACGGGGAGGCTGCTGGGCGCGCACGTGATCGGCCCGCACGCCGGTGATCTGCTGGCCGAGCCGACGCTCGCGCTCCTGGTGGAGGGAACCGCCGCGGAGATCGCGATGAGCGTCCACGCCCATCCGACCCTGACCGAAGTGCTCGCCGAAGCCGCCCTGGCCGTCGACGGCGCGCCGATCCACGTGTAGCGGTGACCGGTCGAGTGGCCCAGACCGATACCAGGCCCCGCCACGTCGAGCTCGGGCTGAGCGACGACGAGGTCCTCGGCATGTACGCCGCCATGCTGCTCGCTCGTGCGGTCGACGAGCGCATGTGGCTCATGCAGCGCGCCGGCAAGATCGCCTTCATCATCTCCGGGCAGGGCCACGAGGGCGCGCAGGTCGCCATGGCGTGGGCCATGCGCAGGGGGCAGGACTGGATGGCGCCGTACTACCGGTCCATCGCCAGCGCGATGACCTTCGGGATGAGCGCCGAGGACATCATCACCGCCCACCTGGCCAAGGCCGATGATGTCAGCTCCGGTGGGCGGCAGATGCCGGGGCACTACGGCGGCGCGCCGTACAACATCGTCTCGCTCTCTTCACCGGTCGGGACCCAGGTCCTCCATGCGGTCGGCATCGCGATGGGCGCCTGGGTGCGAGGCGACGACGTGGTGGCCATGACGCAGTTCGGCGAAGGCACCTCCAACCAGGGCGAGATCCACGAGGCGATGAACTTCGCCGGCGTCCACCGGCTGCCGGTCATCTTCGTGTGCGAGAACAACGGCTACGCCATCAGCGTCCCGCTCGATCGCCAGGTTGCGGGCGGATCGGTCGCGGCCCGCGCCGCGGGCTACGGGATGCCGGGCCTGGTCGTCGACGGCGGTGACGTGCTCGCCTGCTATGCGGCCGCTCGCGAGGCCCACGAACGGGCCAGCCGAGGCGATGGGCCGACGTTGATCGAGGCGCGCGTCGTGCGCCTCACCAGCCACTCATCCGACGACGACCAGCGGCGCTACCGTGACCCGGCGGAGGTCGAGGCCCTCAAGGAGCACGACCCGATCCCCCAGTTCGCCGGCGAGCTGCGGACGGCCGGCGTGCTGACCGAGGAACGGGACGAGGCCATCCGAGCCGAGGTCAAGGCCGAGGTCAACGAGGCGAGCAAGCGCGCCGACGCGCGGCCCGAGCCGACGGCTGACGATGCCCACGAGCGCGTCTACGCGGAGCCGATCCCCGGCGGCGGCACGGCGGTCCCGCACACCACTCTCGGCGATGGGTGGCACTGAGCAGATGGCGGAGCTCAACATCCTCGAGGCGATCCGCTCCGCCATGGACGAGGAGATGGCGCGCGACGAGCGGGTCATGGTCCTCGGCGAGGATGTCGGCAAGAAGGGCGGCGTCTTCGGCGCCACCGAGGGCCTGTGGGCGAAGTACGGCGACAAGCGCGTCCTCGACACGCCGCTCACCGAGGGCATGATCGCCGGCGCCGCGATGGGCGCCGCCGTCTACGGCCTGCGCCCGGTGGCCGAGATGCAGTTCGCCGACTTCGTGTATCCCGCCTTCAACCAGATCGTCTCGGAGATCAGCCGCATCCACTACCGCTCGAATGGAACCTTCCAGGCGCCGATGGTGATCCGGATGCCGTACGGCGGCGGCGTGCACGGCGCTCTCTACCACTCGCAGTCGAACGAGGCGTACTTCACCCACACCGTCGGGCTCAAGATCGTGGCACCCGGCACGCCCGCCGACGCGAAGGGCCTGCTCAAGGCCTCCGTCCGCGATCCCGACCCGGTGATCTTCTTCGAGCACAAGAAGACGTATCGGCTCTTCAAGGCCGAGGTCCCCGATGGCGACACGGTGGTCTCCATCGGCAAGGCATCCGTCGCGCGCAGGGGGAAGCACCTTTCGATCTTCTGCTACGGCTTCATGCGAACCTGCGCGCTCGAGGCGGCCGAGACGCTCGCGCGCGAGGACGGCGTCGAGGCGGAGGTGGTGGATCTTCGAACGCTTCGCCCGCTCGACACGGAGACGATCCTGGCGTCGGTAGCGAAGACCGGCAAGGCGCTGGTCGTCCACGAGGCAAACCGCTTCGGCGGGTTCGGGGCCGAGGTCGCGGCCGAGATCGGCGAACGCGCGTTCGAGCACCTCGACGGCCCCGTCACGCGCCTGGCCGGCCCCGACGTCCCCGGAGTTCCGTACCACCACGCGCTCGAGGACTGGTACATGATCGGGCCGGCCCGAATCGTCGACGCCGCTCGCAGGCTGGCGGCCTACTAGACCGATGAGCCTCCTTGGTCAAACATCTTGATCGGAGACGCTGAAATCAGCGCTGATGAGCTCGTCCGGGGTCACCCTTTGCGCTCCTGCGCAAGCCTCGGTCGGGATAGGTCCCAACCTCGTAGTTACTTGTGCCCCAGCGCAAGAAATGGGAAGCCGGTGGCCCACGAATGGCTGCGCGTGGCGCCACACGACAGCGATACAGATCCATCACACTGAAGCGACCCTGACCAGAGGAAGGCACCGAACGGCATGGCAACCACGATCAAGATGCCCCAGCTGGGCGAATCGGTCACCGAAGGCACGATCGAGCGCTGGCTGGTCAAGGAAGGCGACACCGTCGAACAGTACGACCCGCTCTTCGAGGTCGTCACTGACAAGGTGAACGCCGAAGTGCCGGCGGAGATCGCCGGGACCGTCTCCAAGATCCTAGTTCCCGATGGGGAGACGGTCGCCGTCGGTACGCCGGTCGCCGAGATCGATGCCGATGGCGCCGATGACGCGGATGCCGCCGACGCCCCCACAGCGGAGCCGAGCGCCGCGGACGCACCGGCCGCGGAAGGATCCGCACCGGAACCGGCACAGCCGGAGGCTGCCGCCGATGCCGTGCCCGCCGCCGTGGAGGAGCAGGAGTCCGCGCCGGCCGCCGCTGAAGCAGTGCCAGAACCAGCACCGGAGCGGAAGCCGGAGCCGGCCGCCGCTCCCACCGAGGCGCCAGCCCCGGAAGGGCCCACGGCCGAGGACGGTGGTGATGGCGCATCGCGGATGACCCCGGCGGTGCGGCGTCTCGTTCGCGAGCACGACATCGACGTTGCACAGCTCACCGGCACAGGTGCCGGTGGCCGAGTCACGCGCGACGACGTCCTCTCGTTCATCGACAAGAAGCCCGCGGCAGCACCGTCAGCGGCACCGCCGCCCCCCGCGCAGGCCGCCGCACCGGCCGGTGCTCCCGTGGCGCCGGCCGCGGAGACGGCGCCCGCGCAGCCGCAGGCTGCGGCACCGGCGCCGAGCCAGCCGCCGGCATCGGTCCCGTCAGCCCAGGCTGGCGACACCGAGGTGCCGCTCTCGCAGATGCGCAAGGGCATCGCGCGGAAGATGACCCAGGTCAAGCAGACCGTGCCCCACGCCTACACCGTGGTCGAGGTCGACATGACCAGCGTCGTCCGCTGGCGCGAGGCCAACAACATGGCGTTCAAGGCTCGCGAGGGCGCGTCGCTGAGCTACGTGGCGGTCGTCGTCAAGGCGGTCACCGAGACCCTGCGCAAGCATCCGAACCTCAACAGCCAGTTCGCCGACGACAAGATCATCCTCAGGCAAGCGATGAACATCGGGATCGCGGTGGCGGTCGACAACGGGCTCATCGTACCGGTCATCGCCAACGCCGATCAGCTCTCGATCAGCGGCGTGAACGCCCGCATCCGGGATATCTCGAGCCGCGCCAACGGCGGCAAGCTGCGCCTCGACGAGCTCCAGGGCGGCACGTTCACCGTGAACAACACCGGCTGGTTCGGCTCCGTCGTCTCGATGCCGATCATCAACGCCCCCGAAGTCGCGATTCTGTCGATGGAGGCGATCGTCAAGCGGCCGCGCGTGATGGAGGTCGACGGCGAGGACGTCATCGCCATCCGGCACATGATGAACATGACTTGCAGCTTCGACCACCGCGTGCTCGACGGCGCCCAGGTCGGATTCTTCCTGGCCGATGTGCGCAAGGCGCTCGAGGAGTGGGACGCCGGCACGCCGCTCGGCTGACGTCATGACTCTTGGCGACCTCCTCCGTATGAGGGATGCGCACCTTTCGCAACAGACCGTCACGGGGGAACCGATCATCCGGAGCAGACTCGGCTCGATCGTCGTCGTTTCGGTCGTGCTCACCGCCTGCTCGGCAGGGACGGAGCCCGCCTCGAGCACGCCTCCTGCACCGGTCACCTCCGCTCCATCGGCGTCCGGTGCGGCACCGGCATCGGCGGCTGCGTCTCAGGCGGCGTCGGTCGCTCCGACGAGTTCACCCGACGTCTCGGTCTTCGCTCCGGGGTCGATATCGAGCGATGACGAGGAATATCGGATCACGTTCACGCCAGACGGGCAGACCGCCTACTTCGCTCGCGGCACCGGCTTCTTCCCGCAGACCGCCAGGCGACGATCTTCGAGAGCCGCCTCATCGACGGCACGTGGACCGAGCCGGTAGCGGCGCCCTTCTCCGGCACCCACCCGGACATCGATCCGTGGGTATCCCCCGACGGCGAGAGCATCTACTTCTCATCGATCCGCCCGGTCGACGGCGAGGAGCGATCTGACGCCGAGGTGTGGAGGGTGGACCGCGACGGTGAGGGTTGGAGCGATCCCCTGCATCTGGCAGGCGTCAGCTCCGAGGCCGACGAGCTCGGCGCATCGGTCACCGCCGATGGCGTGCTCTGGTTCGCCAGTGACCGCCCCGGGGGCGCCGCCGGATGGGACCTGTACGCCGCGGCCCTCGAGGGCGATGAGGCCGCCGCACCCACGCCGGTCGACGAGTTCAACAGCGAGATCTGGGAGTTCAACCCCGCCATCAGCGCCGACGGCGACCTGCTCGTGTTCACGTCCATCGGCCGGCCCGGGGGGCCCCTGCTCGGCGACCTGTTTTCGGCCCACGGGCGTGACGGCGCATGGCAGCCCGAGGAGCCGCTGCCGGTCAACAGCCCCGCCGACGAGTACCACGCGAGCTTCTCTCCCGACGGCGAGACGCTCTACTTCGTGCGGCGCGCAACCGACGGCGATCTCTACGAGGTCGGCCTGGCTGGAGCCCTGATCAAGTACGCCGTCGAGCCTCGATAAGCGGGGCTAATGGTCCGCCCAGCCATGAACCCTGGGACGAATGAAACGACCCCGCCCACGGGCGGGGTCGTTTCTGTGATCCGGACGCTAGCGAGGCTGGGGCCCGACCTGCTTGCCCCCGCTCCCCGAATCGTCCGTATCGCTGGTCGTGCCGCCGTAGCTCGGATCCGAGGCGGCCTGGCCACCGATCGTCGGGTCGGCAACGGCGTTCGACAGATCAGCGCCGAAGCCCTCATCGGCCCATGCCTGGCTGCCTGCCGTGGCGGGCTGCGCGCCGTAGCCTGCATCGGCTGCCGCCTGCCCACCCGTGGTGGGATCCGCGACCGCGTTCGACAGATCAGCGCCGAAGCCCTCATCGGCCCATGCCTGGCTGCCTGCCGTGGCACCCTCGACTGCCGACTGGGTGCCGCCCATGTTGTCCACGGACGCGAAGCCCGGAACCGCCGACTGAATCTGCGTGCCACCCATGTTGTCCACGGACGCGAAGCCCGGAACGGCCGACTGAACCTGCGCGGACTGCACGCCACCTGCGGTGCCGGCATCCGGCAGCGCCTGGGTCAGCGCCAGTCCCGTCCCGGCGATCACCAGCGTGCCGACGATGGCACCCGTGGCGAGCATCCGGTTCTGGAACCGCTTGGCCTCCTCGAGGCTCGGGAAGTGGAGGCTGATGGCGTGGCCTTCGGTGTCGTCTTCACCGTCGAGAATGGTGAGCGTCAGCTCTCCGGCACCGCCGAGAGCATGCCCGACCACGTCCAGATCGCTGGGTCCGTCGACACGGACGCGGATGCCGGCTCCTCGGTCCTCGATGAGAGAGCGAAGACGGACCTCACTATCGGAATTCGCGAAGACCGGCGCGCTCCATCGAGCGCCGTCATGCGCAGGCCCGTTCCGCTGCGGGTCGCTACCTGGGGTTGGCTCCATGGTCTGAATCCTCCGGAACGGGGCCGGGTGTCCGGCCTATCAAGCGCACGCTATGCCTCGCTCAGGCAACCGTCCATCGGCCATGTGACGTATGTCCTGTCGTCTGCACGACACGCGACCTTGATCCTCCTCGTGAATCAGCGCGTTCGGTGGCCGTTCGCTAGACTTCCTTCCATGGATCTGCACCAATCCCGCCCTGACTTCAGCACGCTGGGCGAGCTCACCGTCGTCTCCAGCCCGACCGGCGGCCACGCCACGCCGTCGGACGTCATGTATCCCGGCGGAGCGCAGGTCGATGGCGGTCTGCTCGCTCCCGGCGACCCGATCCCCGAGAACGCCGGACCAGGCGGCCGACGGCCGGAGTGGCTGAAGGTCCGGATCGGTGTCGGGAGCACCTATGCCGACACGAAGCGCGTCCTGCGCGCGGAGGCGCTCAATACGGTCTGCGAAGAGGCCAGGTGCCCGAACCAGGGAGAGTGCTGGGCGCTCGGCACGGCGACCTTCATGATCCTCGGCAGCGTCTGCACCCGGAACTGCGGCTTCTGCGCCATCGACACTGGCCGGCCACCGATCACCGATCACGACGAGCCGCGCCGCGTCGCCGTGGCGACGAAGCTGATGAATCTCAGGCACGTCGTGATCACCATGGTCGCCCGTGACGACCTGCCCGACGGCGGCGCCCAGATGGTGGCGGAGACCATCCGCCAGATCCGGCTCGAGAACCCGGGCACCAGCATCGAGGTGCTCATCAGCGACCTCAACGGCCGGCCCGACGACATCCGGACGGTGGTGGAGGCGCAGCCCGACATCCTGAACCACAACGTCGAGACGGTCCCCCGCCTTCAGAAGCCGGTCCGACGCCGTGCGCGCTGGGATCGCTCCGTTTCCGTGCTCACGCATGGCCGCCAGGTCGCCGCCGCGATCCGCTTCGACGAGATGGTCACCAAGACCGGGATCATGCTGGGCCTGGGCGAGACGTGGGACGAGATCGTCGAGGCCATGCAGCTGCTGCGCGCGGCCGATGTCGACGTTCTCACCATCGGCCAGTACCTACGGCCAAGCCAGAAGCATCTGCCGCTGGCGAAGTACTACACGCCGGCGGAGTTCATGAGCCTGCGCCGGATCGGCCTCGAGATGGGCTTCAAGCACGTTCAGTCCGGCCCGCTCGTTCGCTCCAGCTATCACGCCGCGGAGCAGGTTCCGGGTCGCGAGACGGCCGCCGCCTCGTAGGCCGATGCGTTCCGCGCCGTCAGTTCCAGATTCACACCCAGACTGCGCGCGGTGGCCTCACACGGAGGCCGACGAAACCGGGCCCTCCGGCTGGCGCGGCGCGGCGGCGTGAACCTGGTGCCAACCACCGACCCATGAGCACCGACACGCCCTTCCGCGACATCACCGTCGCCCCGCCCGCCGATGGTCGAGCGGTGCCGCGTCGCCCGGACCGGACCGCGCCGCACCGCCCGACGAGCGACGAGCATCCGCTGCTCGCGGCGCACGGCGGCCTGCTGCTCGTCGAGCACCTCGGCACGGTGGCCTATCGACCGACATGGGACCTTCAGGACGAGTTGGCCAATCAGCGGCGCGCGAGGCGCATCGGTGATCGGCTGCTGCTCCTGGAGCATTTCCCGGTCTACACCATGGGTCGCGGGGGCGACGAGGCAAACATGCTCGCCGGGCCGGAACGGCTGCGTGAGATCGGTGCCGAGCTGATCAGGATCGACCGGGGCGGCGACATCACCTTCCATGGACCGGGACAGATCGTGGCGTACCCGATCGTCGAGCTCCGGGACCCGCTCGACCTGCGCCGCTACGTGCGCATCCTGGAAGCGGCGATCATCGACTCGGCGGCCGCGTTCGGCGTCGACGCCGAACGCCTGGCGGGCCTCCCCGGCATCTGGGTCGAGGGTCGGCGCAAGCTGGCGGCCATCGGCGTGCGCGTGAAGCGCGGCGTGACGACTCACGGCCTCGCGTTGAACGTGAACACCGACCTGCGCTGGTTCGACGAGATGATCCCGTGCGGGATTCCGAACAAGGGTGTCACCTCGCTCGCTCGCGAGGCGGACACGCAGGTGCCGATGCACGCCGTCGAGGACGAGCTTGCTCGACAGCTGGCCCGCCACTTGGGATTGCGGACGAGCGACGGCGCCGCCGGCGTGATCGGTCCGGCGGGCGGGCGCGAAGGGTGACCGACGACGCGATCATCACCCGGTCCGGCGGGCCATCGGCAGATCCGGTGCACGGGGTTCGGATCGAGGTCGGCCCGTTCGGCCCATGGCAGACGAACGCCTACCTCGTGTGGGACGGTCGGTCGGCCGATGCGCTCGTCCTGGACCCCGGCATGGGTGCCGCGGAACCGCTCATGGAGCGGGTGGCGACCAACCAGCTGAAGCTGCACCTGGTGGCGAACTCGCATGGCCACATCGACCACATCTTCGACAACGCGCCGCTCATACGGGCATCAGGCGCGCCGCTCGCCATTCATCCCGACGACGCGTATCGGCTCGAGGGCACGAACAACTACGGCTTCGAGATCGAGCGCAGCGTCGCGACGCAGGATCTGCACGAGGCCGAGCAGCTGGCGATCGGTGACCTGACGTTCGACATCATGCACGCCCCTGGTCACTCGGAGGGATCCGTCTGCCTCTACGAGGAGCGCCTCGGTCTCCTGCTGTCCGGGGACGTCCTCTTCGCCGGCTCGTACGGGCGCACCGATCTCGCCGGCGGCAACGACGAGCAGATGGTTGCCTCGCTCGCCCGCCTTGCGCGCGAGATTCCGGCCCCGGTCCGCGTCCTGCCCGGCCATGGCCCGGAGACCACCATCGAGCGCGAACTGCCGTGGATGCGACGCATTGCCGAGGGCGGACGGCTCCTCAGGCCCGGCTGACGGCATCAGTCCTGCGAAGAAGCAGCAGCAGCAGAGCAGAGGAGAACCGATGGCCAGTCTTCGCATCACCCGCCTGGGACACGGCGGCGTGCTCTACCGATCACCGAACGACG
This sequence comes from Candidatus Limnocylindria bacterium, assembly GCA_046261895.1. Taxonomy (GTDB): domain Bacteria; phylum Chloroflexota; class Limnocylindria; order QHBO01; family QHBO01; genus JACDBZ01. Next base: position 2,840 of record JBHENV010000167.1, on the reverse strand, counting down.
CCTGGATCTGGATCGACCGATGGACGGGCGCGCCGAACTACGCCGATGCGTACCGCACCGCCGAGAAGGTCAGCGTCGTCGCCCCGACCCATTGCCACTTCGACCATGTCGGGGATGACTGCGCCGATCTGGTGGAGCTGGCGGGCGCCGAGGGAGCGGCGACGATCGGCTCACATGAGATGAGCGTGTGGCTCGGGGCGCGGGGAATCGAATCGATCGGCATGAACACGGGCGGCACAGTCGAGGCGGCCGGCGTCCGCTTCACGATGGTGCATGCCGATCACACCGGCGGCGCGACCCTCGGCACCGGATCGGACCAGGTGACGCGGGATCTGGGCTGCTGGGGCTGGGTGATCGAGTTCGAGGACGGCACCACGGTCTACCACTCGGGCGATACCGATCTGTTCGGCGACATGAACCTCGTTCGCGAGCGACATCACCCGGAGATCGCCGTTCTGCCGATCGGCGGCCACTACACCATGGGTCCGCGCGATGCCGGGATGGCCCTCGACCTCATCGGCGCCTCCATGGTGATTCCCATTCATTACGGCACCTTCCCGGTCCTCACCGGGACGCCGGAGGAGCTGCGCGAACACACGTCGGGCGAGGTGGTGACCCTCGAGCCGGGGCAGACCTGGGGCGAGTGACGCTGGCCGGCACGCTCATCGCCGAGGTCCGCTTTCGTTGATCTCCCAGCAGTTCCTGATCTCGTATTCGCCGCATGACTGGTATCGCGTCGGATTGGCCTCGTACCCGTCAGATATTCATCCCCGGACTGGTAGGCCGAGATTCAGCGATACCGACGCCCGAGCCAGCGCCGCGGCACGCTCAGCAGCAGATCCGGGACGGTGGAACCCGGCCACATTCCGGCCCTTGCAGTCACGCCGCGAATGTGCGTCCATGATCGCTCGCCGATTTGCGGCGTCAGGCAGGTCCTACCCAGGACGCAGGTAGGAGAGGTCCAGCGGCCGGGGCTCGACGCCGAAGGCCCGCGCGAACGCGTCACGATCGGTGTGGTTCGGACGCCCGAGGGAGCTGATCTGGTCGTGGCTGACCGGGAAGACCGGCAGGAGCCGATCGGTGAGGGACGTGATGGCGCTGATGAGCGGGATCGGCACCGGTAGCTTGAGGCGGCGCATCCGGGTCACCCGCATCACCTCGTCGACGATCTGCCGGTAGGTCATCCAATCGGGGCCGCCCAGCTCGTAGACCGATCCGGCGTGCGCATCCTCGGTGAGGCTCTTCTCGACCGCGATCGCGAGGTCATCTGCCGACAGTGGCTGGAATCGCGCATCACCCCTGCCCGGGATGGCCACGATTCCCGGCGACCAGAAGCGGAGCGTCATCCTCACGATGTTGAAGAAGCCGTCGCCCTCACCGAACAGCAGGGACGGGCGCAGGACGACCCAGCTGAGGGAGCTCTCGCGCACCGATTGCTCGCCGAGCCACTTCGAGTGCAGGTATGCAAGCTCCGGATCGTCCACGACACCCATCGCCGACAGGTGCACGAAGCGGCCGATGCCGGCCCGCTCGGCGGCGTCGACCACGCGCCACGTGCCACGGACGTTGATCTCGTCGAAGGTGCGGCCCCTGACCTCTCGCGGAATGGCGACCAGGTGAGCCACCGCGTCCGCTCCGGAGACTGCCTCGTTCAGACCCTTGCCCGTGGCGACGTCGGCCGCTCGGGCCTCCACCGCATCGGTCCAGGTGGCATTCCGCCGACCGTCGCGCGAGACGGCGATCACCCGATGACCCGCCAGCACGAGGTGCGGGACGAGATGGCTGCCGACGAACCCGGTTGCGCCGAAGACGGCGACGGTCATGCCCATGTCCGGAGTATCACCTTGATTCTTGCTACTGTCCAGTCGCACGTTTCGCGCGCCCCCGTCTGGTACGGTCTGAGCCATGCCGTCCATCACTTCGCCCCGTGGCATGGTCGTCACGCCACATCCCCTGGCCACGGCAGCCGGCGTCGACGCGCTCCGAGCCGGGGGAACCGCCGTGGATGCAGCCGTTGCCGCCAACGCCATGCTCGCCGTCGTCTACTGCAACGCATGCGGCCTGGGCGGTGACGCCTTCGCGCTGGTCTGGGACCCGGCCGAGCAGCATCTCCACGGCTTCAACGGCAGCGGCCGATCCCCTGTCGCGCTGACGATCGAGGCGGTCCGTTCCGCCGGCCATGACGCGATGCCGGCCAGGGGTCCGCTACCGATCACCGTCCCCGGCGCCGTGGACGCCTGGGTGCAACTCCTGGACCGATTCGGCCGCCGCACCATCGCCGATGCGCTGCTCCCGGCCGCCGCGGCGGCGGAGGACGGGTATGTCCTGACCGGGATCAACGCGCGCGCCATCGAGGCCTCGCTGCCGGGCTTCGACGATGCCGCACGCGCCGTCTTCGAGGGCGCCGGCGGTGCCGGTGAGACGTTCCGGCAGCCGCGCCTAGCCGCTTCCCTGTGCGCCATTGCCGAAGGCGGCCGAGACGCCTACTACGGCGGGGCCATCGGCGACGAGATCGCTCGAGCCATCCAGGCCGCCGGTGGGATGATGACCGCCGACGACATCGCCGCCCACCGGGGCGACTGGGTAGAGCCGATCTCCACGCCCTACGGTGACGTCGAGATGGCGACCATCCCGCCCAACTCGCAGGGCATCACCGCGCTCATCGCGCTCAATATCCTGTCAACACTCGACTGGCCAAAGGGTTCGCCGCTTTCCGCCGATCGGCTGCACGCGCAGATCGAGGCGGTCAAGGTCGCCTGGAGCGAGCGCGATCGATGCATCGCCGATTCGGAGCGGGGGCTCGCGGATCCATCGGTCCTGCTCTCGTCCGATCACGCCGA
>JBHENV010000166.1:0-3052 GCA_046261895.1 Candidatus Limnocylindria bacterium | reverse complement strand
ACCTGGGAGAACCGCCCGCGAGGCGAGATAGTCATGCCCGAACGGATCATGGGGAGGAGCCGAGATGGTGAATTGGGCGAGATTCGAGGCGGCTGCGCCGAGGATGGCAAGCGAGGGCAGGCGACTGGTCTACCAGCGCGGTGAGGGATCGGCGTTCCTGGCGACGGTGCGGGAGGGTGCGTGATCAGGGCGCTCGGTGGAAGCGGCGATGGAGTACGCGCACCTGATCCGATAGACCCGGAACGGGGCCCTCGACGCGGACACCGGGCACGATCACATTGATCGGGAGCGCCCGCACCGGAGGCGGGGGAACGCCCAGCTCGTCGAGCCATGCCACCAGCTGCTCCGACGAGCTCACGAAATAGATGCGGCCCAGTCCGACCCAACCATGCGCGGCGGCGCACATCGGGCAGTGTTCGCCCGAGGTGAAGATGGTGGCTGACGCTCGTTCCTGGAGCGTCATGTTGGCCGCGGCCCAGCGTGCCAGCTCGAGCTCCGGGTGGCGCGTCCGGTCGCCTCCAGCGACGCGGTTGTGGTCCTCGGCGAGGACGGAGCCGTCGGCCGCGACGAGCACCGAGCCGAACGGCTCGTCGCCCGCCTCGAGGGCCTCGGTCGCCAGCTCCACGCAGCGTTGCAGGTGCCGAAGGTCGGCGTCCGTCGGGGTCATTACGATGGGTGACCCCGGCCAAGTGCCGCATCCAGGTCCGGCCCCGGGATCGCGGTGTCCAGGTACGTGGCGGTGCCGGCGGTCCGGAGCTCGCGCGCCGCGGCCGCCAGCGCACCGTACGCAGCGCGAGCCAGCCCGCCACCGGTCGAGACGCGTCGAACGCCGAGAACGGCCAGCTCCGGAACCGATGGAGTCCGCCGCATGGCCAGGACGTTGATCGGTGCGCCAACCTCCTCGACCACGCGCTCGATCTCCTCGGTTGTCACCAATCCCGGCGCGTACAGCACCTCGGCACCGGCGTCGCGATATGCTCGGAGCCGGGTGATCGTGTCGTCGAGATCGCCCAGGTTGTAGAGGTGATTCTCGGCCCGGGCGGTGAGCACCATCCCGTATGCCCTGGCCGCGTCGGCTGCCGCCGCGACGCGTTCCGCTGCCACCTCGAGACGGTCGATCGAGCCGTCTCGCGGCTCGTAGTCCTCGATCGAACAGCCCGCCGCACCGGCCTCGGCGATCAGGCGCACCGTCTCCGCGACGCCGGCCGGGTCATCGGCGAAGCAGCGCTCGGCATCGACGCTGATTGGGACCTCGACCGCTCCCACAAGTGCCGCGACGTGAACCAGCAGCTCGTCGCGGGTGACGTGTTGGTCAGGTCGGCCAAGTGCAGCGGCATGTCCGGAGCTGGTGGTCGCGATTGCCGGGAATCCCAGGGACTCGAGCAGTCGGGCGGAGCCGATGTCCCAGGCATTCGGCATCACGAACACGCCACCCCGGTGCAGGTGGTGGAAGTCGTTCCGGAGGTCGGCCGGCGCTACACGGGGAGCCATCGACTGCTGAGGCATCTCGGCCTCAGGATACCGAGCGGGCACTATTCACGATGGCACTCCACCGTGATGCTGGGGCGCTCGACCTCGCTCAGGAACCAGCGAGCACCACGGCCCCGAGCGCAAGTGCCGCCGGCAGTGCCTGCACGAGCAGGATGCGTCGTGACACCGTGGCGGCGCCGAACAGTCCGGCGACGATGACGCAGATCAGGACGAACAGCTTGAAGTGCAGCGCGGTGGGCTCCGGCACGACGAGGGAGACGAGGAGCCCGGCGGCCAGGAATCCGTTGTAGAGGCCCTGGTTCGCGGCGAGGCCCGCCATGATCTCGGCGCGTTCGGGCGTCAGTCCGAAGGTCCGCAGGCCGAGCGGCTTCCGCCACAGCACCATCTCCAGCACGAGAAACCAGACATGGAGAGCGGCCACCAGTGCGACCAGGACGCTGGCAATGATCGACATGGGACCTTCCGGTGATGAAGCGACGATCGAACCGACGATGCAGTCTATCTGTCTTCTCGAGCGGTTCAGCCTCATTGGCGGTGTGCGCCCCCCCTGTACGAGCCACGCCAACGAGGCCCCATCAAACCAACGGGCTGAGGGCCCTGATTGGCCCCGTGTCTCGAGGCTGAACTGGCACTGGCCGTGCCCGCATAGTCGGTCCACCATGTGAGCGTGAGTCCGAATCCGTCCTCCAGGCTCGACTGGCCGCTCTTCATCCTGCTCGGCTTCCTGTGGGGGAGCAGCTACCTGTTCATCAAGATCGGGGTGGACGCCGGCCTCCAGCCTTTCACGCTGGTGTCGCTTCGGCTGCTCATCGGCCTTGCGCTGCTGGCGGTCGTGGTGGGCATCGCGCGCGAGTCGCTGCCACGCGATCCCAAGATGTACGGCCACCTCGTCGTCCTGGGCCTCTTCAGCGTGGCGCTTCCGTTCACCCTCATCACCTGGGCCGAGCAGAGCGTCGACTCGAGCCTGGCGGCGGTCCTGACCGGGGCGGTGCCGCTCTTCGTGATCCCCGTCGCGGCACTCCTGCTCAAGGATGAGGGCGTCACGGCCAGGAGACTCCTCGGGATCGCGGTTGGGCTGATCGGCGTTGCGGTCGTCGTCGGCCTCGACCCGGCGAGCCTGGCCGGCAACGGGCTGATCGCCCAGCTGGCCCTGATCGGCGCAGCCGCCTCGTATGCCATCGGCGGCGTCTATGCCCGCAAGAACGTGCACGGACTGCGACCGATGATCCCGGCCCTCTTCCAGGTCGGTTTCGCGCTGATCATGGTGGCCATTCCGGCCGTCGTCCTGGAAGGTCCGGTCCGGCTCTCGATCCAGCCCGACGCGCTCTTTGCCGTGGCATGGCTGGGCCTGCTCGGCTCGGGCGCGGCCTACCTCGTCTTCTTCCGGCTCCTCGGTCGATGGGGCGCGACTCGCACGTCGCTCGTGGCGTACCTGCTCCCGATCTGGGGGATCGTCCTCGGGGCGATCGTGCTCAGCGAGCCGATCGACGTGCGGCTCATCCTGGGCACGGCGCTGGTCATCGGTGGCATCGCGCTGGTGAACTGGCGTCCGGGCCTGATG
>JBHENV010000165.1:0-6723 GCA_046261895.1 Candidatus Limnocylindria bacterium | reverse complement strand
GCTGTTCTTCGTCGACTCATTCGTCCTGGAGCACGATCTCAAGCACCTCAGCCTGCGGCGCATGCTCGAGTGGCGCATCGCCGCCGATCATGAATGGCACTTCTCCCCCGGTCCTCACGGCCGCGGCCTCGAGCAGTACCTGGACCCAGATATGCGTCGGGCCCTGGCCGATACGTACGCCTCGCTGGACGCCGATGCGATCTGGGACGCCGTCTTCCGGCTGGCGGCGCTCTATCGGCGGGTCGCCACCGAGGTCGCGACGGCGCTCGGGTACGAGTACCCGCTGGAGATCGACTATCGGATGACCGCATACCTGCGCCGCGTGCGAGAGCAAGGCCGATGACCGAGGTGGATCCGATCCTGGCGGACCGGCTCCGAGGCGTCGGTCTGGACCCGACGACCTTCGGACCCCGAGGGCGAGGAGCGCTACGTGCCGACCCTCGAGGCATGTGGGCTAACGCTCCGGCTGCGCGAACCCGGCCATCGATATTTCCGTCCCCCGGCGGATCGGCCGCGGGACGTGCATGTCCACGTCTGCGAGGCCGGCTCGGCCTCGGAGCGCGGCCACCTGCTGTTCCACGACTACCTGCGCGCCCATCCTGCCGCCCGCGACGCCTACACCGAGCTCAAGCGGGAGCTGGCGCAGCGTTACCCGAACGATCGGCTCGCCTACACCGATGCCAAGTCCGCTTTCATCATCGATGCGATGGATGCGGCGCGCGACTGGGCGGTCCGCACCGGCCGGAATCGTCTTACATATGTCAAACGTCAAAGCCGGGGATGTCCGGCCGCGGCGGCGGGTTGCGCGGAGTGGATGTCAGGGAAGGGATGGAAGCGCGGGTGTGAAGTCGAGGAGTACGGACGGCTCGTTGCCTTCGATCTCGTCGTCGGGCCAGGCTGCCCTTGCTGAGTACCCGACTCCATCGAGCGTGACCACGACGTCGTACGTAAACGGCGGCGGACCGAGGCCTGCCGCATCGAGCCCCGCCTGATCTGGGCCGTCCCAGTACAGCGTGCCCTCTGCGATGCAGCCTTGTGCTGGGACTAGCTCAAACGTCACGGACTCGCCGTTCGCCGCCGTCACCGTCACCTCAGCCGCGGCGGACTCGGGCGTGGCCGCCAAATCGGCGAGCTCCAGTTCCACCCCGTAGCTGTCGACCGCACCGTCGTGATCGGCGAGGACGGCCAGACGGCCGCGGGGAATCGGCATCGGACCGTCGTTTTGGGTGGTCCACCGGAACGTCACGAACAGATCACCGTCACCGCGGCCGAAGAGGGTCACGTCGTAGGTGTCGGCATGGCCCGCAGGCTCCAAGACGTACGTATGGTCACCGGTCTGCTCGAGCTCGACCGTTTGTCGTCGGGGACAGACCTCCCCGACCGGCACGAACTGCGCCTCAAAGTCCCAGCCACGTAGCGCGAACTCCACCTCGATGCGTGGGGCGGCGCCGAGATCGGGCGGGTTCACCGGTGGAGACCCGTCAGCACATCCGTTTGCGAAGCAGTACGTCCATGCTTCCAGGGCAAAGGTCTCGTCACCTGCACGCACGGTGACAGGCGGGGGTGCGTCAGGAGGTTGACCGGCGTCACCCTCCTCGGCACCGCCTTCGCCGCCCTGGGGACCGATCTCGTCGCGGCGCGGGTCAAGTGGCCCCAGAGTTCCGCACGCGGCGAGCCCGACCAGGAGAACGGCCAGGAGGATCAAGGCGAGAGAGCGAGGTGGTCGTTCAGGGGCCATGGACCCGAGACGCGCCCCACCACGATGCGGTTTCGGCTGCATCACGCCATTTGCCACAGGTTGTGGCGGAAGAGCTCGAGAAGGATGGCGTTCTCGTGCTGCGTGGCGGAGAGAGTAGCCCGTCGCGTCTGGCAGCATGTGAGCATGACGCACGAGGCGCTCAGGGCACTCCTGGTGGACGTTGGCGGGACGCTGGTCGACGACGCGACCTGGCTGCAGCATGACCGATACGAAGCCCTGATGGTCGACCGCCTGAACGAGACGTTCGGTACCGAGCATCCTTGGTTCGCCCAGCTGGCGAGCCACCACTTCGTCGAGTCCGATGCCACGACCTGGGAGCAGCGCACGGTCGAGCTCGTGACTGCCATGCTCGCCCAGCACGGCTACCAGGCCTCCGCCGAAGAGGTCGAGCGCATCTGTCGCGCCTGCGCCGCGCCGCTCAGCCAGGTCGTCGAGCTGGCAAACGGCGCTCTCGAGGCCATTCGCGCCATCCGCAGCCTCGGCGTGCGGATGGTGATCTGCTCCAACACGTTGTGGCGCAACGACGCCGATAGCCGCCGCGACTGGGAGGAGTTTGGCTTCGGCGGTAACTTCGACGCCCACGTGACGTCGCATGACACCGGCTTCGCCAAGCCGCATCCGGCCATGTTCGAGCGCGCCCTCGCCGCAGTCGACGCGCAACCCGGTGAGGCCGCCATCATCGGCGATCGGCCCGAGCGTGACCTGGCCGGCGCGCGCGCAGTCGGGATGCGCTCTATCTGGATGCGTCCACCCGACTTCGTCGGTGACCCCGAGCCCGCGCCCGATGCCGTGGTGCGCCGATGGTCGGAGGTGCCGTCGGTCATCGAGCAGTGGCGCATGGTGGTGGGAGGCGCGGAATGACGGAAACTGCGGCCGTGCCGCGCGCCCCGCGGACGTGGATTTCGGCGGCTGCCGCGGCGTGAGGTTCGATCACGGGCCGATGCGTGGGTAACTAGGCCTCCTGCCCGGAGCGAACTACCCCACGACGGCGCCTCTGCTCTGGTTCGCGCGCGAGGCCGCCCTGGCGGCGGGTCGCAACGTCCTGGAGTCACCGCCAACCGACGGCCACCGCCTCGATGGGTTCTGAGATCCCCTTGAGCGGAAGGGATCGCGTCGCGGATGGATCGATCGGATGTCCCGAGGCGTCCGCCGTCGCGCGGCTGGCCAGAATCTCGTCGGCCTGCCCCTGGGCAGCGATCCGTGCAGCCGCATGAACGCCAAGACCCGAGTAATTCGACCCGGCTCGAGACGCGTCGGCCTGGTGCAGGCCGATGCGAATGCGCGGCGCGAAGCCCGCGCTGCGTCGGTGCGTGGCCAGGGCGCGCTGGATGGCGATGGCTGCGCGCACTCCGTGCGGGGCATCCGGGAAGGCTGCGAAGAACCCGTCCCCGGTGTTGTCGACGACCTCCCCACCGTGATCGCCGACGAGCGAGCTGATCAGCTCGTCGTGCCATCGCTTGAGCTGCTGCCAGGCCTCGTCGCCGATCAGCTCGGCGAGGTCGGTCGAACGCACGATGTCGGTGAACATGAATGTGCGAGTGACCCGGCGGACGTCGGGCGCGCGCGCTTCGCCGCCGAGTTCGGTCGCGCGCTGTGCGTCCAGCACGGCGCTCAGTCGTTCGAAGGCCAATCTGGCCGCGTCGAGCTCGACGCGTGCCGCGTCCTCGTCGCCAGCGGAGCGATGAGCCGAGGCGATCACCATCCGAACGCGCGCCATCTCGAAGGGCGCGTCGACCTCGGCCCACAGACGCAGCGCGGCCTGGAGAGCACGACGGCCGGCCTCGTTCTCACCGGTCGCGACGTCGAGCCTGCCACGCGCCTCGGCGGCGGCAGCTCGGAGTGCCACCGTCGGGAATCGCTCAGCGATGCCTGCCAGCTCGTCGGCCGCTGACCTCGACCGTTCGAAGTCGTCGGCGGCCAGGGCGATCTCGACCTGGGCCGGCAGGAGCTGCGCGCGACCGAGCAGCGTGTTCAGCGGTGCCTCCCACGATGGCCACTCCGGCGGATGCTCGACCGCATCGTTGATCGCGGTGGCCGCACGGCTCACGTCCCCTCGCGCGAGGAGCAGCAGAGCGATGCCGGGGTGTGCCTCGCGGCCGCGCTGGCGGGCCTCGTGAAACGCCTCCTCGGCCCCCTCGAGGTCGCCCCGACGCAGACGCACGACGCCGAGCTCGGCCAGCGCCCAGCCGATGTCGACCGGACCGCATCGCCTCAGCTCGTCGCACGCCGTGCGGGCCTCGGCCTCAGCTTGACTCCACTCGCCGCGCAGCCGGTACAGCTCAGCGCGATGAACCCGGCACCGGCCCGAAATGTACGGGAGTCCGGTGGACCGGCCCAATCGCTCCATCTCGGCCGTCCACTCCTCCGAGCGACGGTAGTCGCCGACGCTCTGGGCGGCGCATACGGTGCTGCAGTAGATGTAGCCGGACGCGATCGGTCCGAGCTCGCCTGCGGCCGCGGCGACGCTGAGCTCGTCCATCATCGCCAGACCTTCGTCCAGCGCACCTTCCATGATCATCGCCCTGGCGATTCCGTTGACGCCGATCGCCTCAACGTCTGGGTCGCCCACACGCCGTCCGATGTCGCGCGCCAGCTCCCCCTGCTCGCGCACCGTGGCCGGATCGCCGCTGAAGAGGCCGGCGAGCGACCTCGTTGCGGCGATCCAGGCGTGAATCGGAGTCTCCGACATGCCCTCGAGCAGCCGCTCTGCCCGCTTCAGCCAGGCTTCCGCCTGCGTTGCCGAGCCGCCCTCGAGCAGCAGGCTCGCTGCACGGACCGCGGCCAGCGCCGCGGGCACCTTCTCTTCGTCGGCGACACGGGCTCGGTGTGTCGCCTGCCACGCATCGAGCGACTCATCCGCACGGCCGGTGAGATAGGCGGCGTTTGCCAGCAGTTCCAGCGCTTCGCCGTTGTCAAGCGGCCTCGCTGAGTGCGCCTTCGACAGCAGTTGGTACGCCTCCCGCCAGTCGTTCGTGGCGACGGCGGCGCGCGCCGCATCGAGGACCTCCTGACCAGCCACCTGTCATGAGCCTCCGTTCCTCGCCTCGCCCAGGGAGGCAAGGGTAGCAGCGGTCACCTGCTCGAGTGCTTGCCGCGCTGGACGCCACACCAGCTGGACCGATACGGGCTCGACATCGCGCCCGAGCTGGTGGACCTGGCCCGTCGGCGTCTGACGGAGCTCGCCGATCGCGTGTGGTGGGCAACGCGCTGGCCTGGGAGCCGCCGCATCGGTTCACCTTCGTGCGCGTCCGACCGAGGAGCTGCTGCGATCGTGGAGCCCAGAGGTCTGGCGGGCGCAGTCACGCACCTCGAGCGAGAGCGCGGAAGCGCTGGCTGGCCAGGTGTTCGAGATCGGTGAGAGCTTCCCTCGCCCGACCGACCGCCTGCGGATCCGTTTCCGCGAGGCCGCTGACTGCAAACTCGTCCTCGTCGAGCCGCAGGACGGTTCGACCATCGGCGGAGACCCACAGGTCCAGGTCCAGATCCTCGGAGACAAGCTCACTGCCCTCGACGCGGACCGGCCGAGCAACGTCGCAATACCAGCCCTTCAGGACGCCATCGCCGTCGCGAACCTCCTTGACGGAGTACCAGCGGTCGCGCCAGTAGTGCTCGGTGAACACGTCCCCGGGCTCGAAGCGCACGAAACCGAGGTCGCAAGCGGCTTCCTCCGCCCACAGGGCGCGGACGACGATGTGACTGCCGTGGTCGGAGACCACCATGGCGTCGTACTCGACGTCCGGATGGATCGCCTTGGCGAGCCGTACACGAACCTGGCCGCCGGTATCGAGGCCTGGCTCGCTTGGGCCAGAGCGGTCCGCGGGGCGGCCCATCAGTTTAGTTCGTCCGTGGTCGAGACCCCGGCCTCCACGCGACTGCCGCCGCGCTTACTACCGAGCGAACGGTCCATTACCTGCTCAGGATAGACCGATGCGGCCAGGCCCCTCACTGACCGCGTTCCGGCCGGGCACCGTTGCCGCGCGGTGGCCAATGGGCCCGCCCCCGCTGCTAGGGCGTCGGCTCGACAACCAGGGTCAGACCCTCGCGGGACCGGACCCGAACCTGCTGCCCCACCATCACGTTTCGTTCGCAGCGCGCGCTCCATAGTTCGCCGTGTAGTCGCACCTCGCCGATCGGATCGCATGGCGTGACCACCCTCGCCAACTCGCCGATCATCGTCTCCGGGCCTGCCTTCACGGAGCCTCGGCGGGAGCGGCGCATCCAGAACGTGGTCTCGGCGATCTCGACCAGCACCGCCAGGCCGACAGCGGGAATGTCCCACGGGTCGGGAAGGACGAAGATCGCCAACAGGACGGCGATGGTGATGAACACGGGCCGATTGTCACCCCGCCGATCGAGTGGCGCGAGCGAATGCCGCCGCGGTCTAATGACCGCTCGGGCTAGCGCCGTCCAAGAAGCTCGACCATCGCCTGGACCGCGTCCGTGAGTCGATCCGGCAGGCGCGTCACCGAACGGGCCACGATGTGATCCGCGTGCCGCCCGCCCACCACCACGGGCAGGTCCGGCCGGTCGCGGCGGCTACGGCGGTCGCGCTGGGGCCGTCGTCGGCCATGCCGACGCCGATGACGACGGCTCGTGCCCCGGAACGCTGCACCGCGGTGGCTCACGAGCCGGGGGACGTCAGGCCCGAGATAGGCTACCCGCTACGCACCGTCCACGGGCGGGAATCGGCTCGGCCTCGGCCGGCTCCGCACACAGCTCATGTCGGTCGGGATCGAAGCGCCGGCGGCCGGGTAGGTTGCCCGGAAGCGGTGATAGCATCTGGGAGCGGCGACCGAGCCCAGCGCATGGCATGGTCTGGGCTACGGAATCGGCAGCATCCGGCACTCGAGATCCTGTCGCGCAGACGCGGGCCCCGCATCGACAACACTCGCACGCTGGTGATTCATGAGAGTCCTGCTGGTCGGCGTCGGCACCGTGGGGGAGGCGATCGCGCGTCTCGCCGC
>JBHENV010000164.1:0-20294 GCA_046261895.1 Candidatus Limnocylindria bacterium | reverse complement strand
CCCGGGCGGTCGGCCCTGCTGGCGCTCGCCGGCATGCCGCTCATCGTCCCGTTCGTCGTCCTCGGCGTCGCCTTCTTTCTGCTATTCGTGGCGCTCGACGTTCCGCGGTCGCTGCTGACGCTCGGCATCGGTCATACCGTCATCGCCATCCCGTATGCGACGCTGATCGTGCTATCTCGGCTCGGGGGTCTGGATCCGGCGCTCGAGGATGCAGCCATGGATCTCGGCGCGACCTATCCGACCACGCTGCGTAGGGTCGTCCTCCCGCTCATGGCGCCGACGCTGTTGTCGGGCTGGCTGACCTGCTTCATCGTGTCGTTCGACGAGATCGCGCTCGCGATCTTCCTGGTCGGTGGAGACCCGACATTTCCGGTCTTCCTGTACGGGCAGCTCCGCTTCGCACAGCGCCTGCCGGTGCTGATCGCCATGGCCGTGCTGCTGATGGTCGGAACGGTGGCCCTGACGCTGGTTGCGATGCGACTGCGCGTGAGGGAAACATGACCGACACCGCGGTCGCGAACGATGCCCCGTCAGGCATCGGCCTCGTCAGCCGTAGTCGTGTGACACGTCGCGCCTCGCCAGCTCAGCGATGCCTCGAAGGCGCCAGCGGTACGGCGATGCCCAGCGGCGGCGCGAAGAAGGCCAGGAGCCCGAACACGATCGCCAGGATCCCACGCAGGATGAACGTCCAGCACCATCGAGCCAACTCGACCGTCCCCTTGACGTCGAGCGGCATCAGGCGGTGCGGCGAGCCTGTGGATGCGTCGCCGCCACCGCGTCGAGCAGCTGCCGGGAAGCGGCGGCGACGGACTCGACCGCCTCGTCGAACGCTCGCTCGTTGGCGGACGACGGCTTGCGGTAGCCGCTCACCTTGCGCACGTATTGCAGTGCGGCGGCGCTGATCTCGTCGTCACTGGCCGGCACCGCGCCGGTCCGCAGGGTCTTGATGCTTCTGCACATGCTGCGCAGGATAGCCCGTTCCGCGATTCATCGAGGGAATGCACTGGACCCTTCCCTGGGCGGGATTCCCGCGCCCAGGTGAGGGCCAATACGCCAGACGGGTGGGCCGAGGCATGGTTCGTACGTCCCGTTCCTCACCAGATCGTGGGAATCGCACGTGACGAGCGGCGCGTTCGAGTACGCGTCGCTCTGTCGAGACTGCGGCACTCAGGGCTCGAGCAGCTCCTCAAGTGAGCCGATGACGCGGTCGGCGGTGGAGACGTCGGTCTCCGCGAACATCGGGACCGCGATGCAGGTCAATCCGGCCGCCTTGGCGGCGACGACCCCGGACTCAGAGTCCTCCAACGCCAGCGCCTCCGCCGGAGCCGCGCCGAGGCGCTCGCAGGCCAGCAGATAGATGTCGGGCGCCGGCTTCGGGTGCGCAACGTCGTCGGCGGTCACTATGGTGTCGAACGCATCAGCGAGGCCGGCCGTGGCAAGGGCGTCGTCCACGAGGTAGCGAGGCGAGTTGGAGGCGAGACCGAGCCGAACGCCTGGGAACCCGCGGATGCCCGCGATCAGCTCCAGGGCCCCGGGGCGCGCCTCGACCTGGATACGAACCCGGTCGTGCATGAGCGCCGTGCTCTCCTGAACCAGTTCCATTCTTCGCTCCATCGGCCAGCCTAGCCGCTCGGCGAAATAGCGGGCACTGACGTCGAAGCTGGTGCCGATCACGCGGAGCTGGTCGTCGTGGGTGAAGTCCGCGTCGTGACGCCGAAAGAGCTCGACCTCGGCCTCGTGCCAGAGGGTTTCGGTGTCCAGCAGGAGGCCGTCCATGTCGAAGACGACGGCCCGGTAGCGACCGGAGAGCGGCACGCGCTACGTTGGCTCGGAGAAGAAGGTGGCGGCACCGAGAGCCAGGTGACGAAGAAGTGGCGTGACGCGATAGCGGCCATCGGGAACCGCGGAGTGCAGAGCATCGAGCGTACCGACGACGGAGGCAAGACCGATGCGCTCGCCCCAGGCGAGCGGGCCGTCCGGCCAGTTCGTCGCCAGGCGCATCCCCGTGTCGATCGCCTCCGGCGAGGCCACGCCATCGGTCACCGCGGAGGCTGCCTCGTTGACGATCGCGGCGAGAATGCGGACCTGTATCCGCGTCGCATCCAGAGGCGGCATGGCGGACGGTCCTTCGGCTCGTGGCACGACCGCCGGCCAGGGCTCCCCACGGGTTCCATCGGGCCCATAGTCGTAGTAGCCGGCGCCGCTCTTGCGCCCGAGGCGACCGGCGTCAACCACGCGTCTCTGGACCTGGGCCGGACGCAGGCGCGGATCGCCGAAGAACCCGTCGAAGATGGCGATTCCGGCAGCCAGATTGACATCGGTGCCGACCACGTCGGCCAGCTCGAACGGACCGAGCCGGAAGCCGATCTCGCGCATCGCGTCGTCGATGGCGGCCACGTCCGACAGCCCGCCCTCCAGGATCCGGCACGCCTCCAGGTAGTACGCCCGCTGCACGCGGTTGACGATGAAGCCGGGCGTGTCGGCGGCGATGACCGGCGTCTTCCCGATCAGGCGCGCGAGCAGCGCGACGCTGTCGGTGACGGAGGGATCGGTCATCGGGCCCGGGACGACCTCCACCAGCGCCATCAGCGGGACGGGATTGAAGAAGTGCATCCCGATCACGCGGCCGGGGGTGCTCGTCGCCCCCGCGATCCTGGCCACGGCCAGCGAGCTGGTGTTGGTCGCCAGGATGGTGTGTACGTCGGCCACGGCGTCAAGGCGGCGGAACGCCTCCCGCTTGAGGTCGAGCTCCTCAGGGATCGCCTCGATCACGATATCGGCCACGGCAAGGCCCTCCAGCACGGCCGAGGTGCCGAGCCGTCCGACGGCCGCGGCCCGTTGCACCTCCGTGAGCTGACCCTTCTCGACCCTGCGGGCCAGGAATCCACCGACGCGCTCGCGGGCCCGGTCCGTTGCCCCCGCCATCGGGTCGTGAAGGAGCACCTCCAGGCCCGCCTCGGCGGCAACCTGGGCGATGCCGGCGCCCATCGTGCCGGCGCCAAGAACGCCGACCGTGGTGACCTCGTTCATCGGCCTCGGAACTTGGGCTCGCGCTTCTCGGCGAAGGCGGCCACGCCCTCGGCATGGTCGTCGCCGCGTCCGGCAATCTCCTGGAGTGCCGCCTCGGCCGCCAGGCTATCGGCCAGCGTGTCGTCCTCCGCGGCCCTGACGAGCCGCTTGGTGAGGGCGATGGCGGCGGTCGGCCCGGACGCGAGGCGCGTGGCGAGGGTGCGCGTGGCTTCCGAGAGCGCCTCGGCCGGCACCACCGCTGCGACGAGCCCGGCATCGTGGGCCACATCCGCGCCGAGGTGGCGCTCGCCGAGGAGGATCTCGAGCGCCCGATGCCTGCCCAGCGCACGAACCAGGGTACGGGTCAGTCCTGAATCGGGGACGAGCCCGATGCGGTTGAAGGCCGGCACGAACCGCGCGTCGGCCGACGCGATCACGAGGTCCGCCGCGAGGGCCAGGCTGACGCCGGCACCTGCCGCGACCCCGTTCACGGCTGCGACGACCGGCTTCGGCGCCCCGCGGATGGCCTCGATCAGCGGGTTGTACTCGGTCGCCAGCACGAGCCGAAATGCTCGCTCGTCGTTTCCGTCGCGGAGATCCGCCCCCGCACAGAAGCCGCGTCCGGCCCCGGTGATGGCGATCGCCCGCACCTCTGCATCCCGCCCGGCGGCTTTGACCGCGGCAAGCAGCTCCCGGCGCATGAGGGCGTTCAACGCATTCAGCGCATCCGGGCGATTCAGCGTGATGGTGGCCACGCCCGCATGGATCTCGAGCAGGACGGTTTCGTATGGCTGATCAGGCATCCCGGCCGATTGTACCGAGGCGTATTGCTCGAGGACCGTCCACGTGCCTGACCTGCACGTCCCCAACGTCAGTTCCGCGGCAGGTTGGCCAATCGGCAGCCCCGCGGACCCTGGCGCTCGAACCGCCTCGACCACGCTCAATCGCGGTCGATGTGACGCAATCGGCCGGGTAATGTGCCCTTCTGGCTCTGCCTCGCGAGACGATGCCTGCATCGGTCGAAGCGGTGAGTTTGGTGCTACCCCGGCGAGGAGACGCCAAAACGCCCGGTGCCTCGTCGGCACCGGGCGCCTCTGTCGATAGCGCGGTCAGACGGCGCGGCTGCCGCTGCGCTTGGTGATCGCGTTCCACGCGAAGACGACGACGATGGCGCCGATCACGGCGGCGAGGACGGTGCCGATCGTCAGCTCGTCCATGAATTCCTCGCCGGTGATGAGGCCGAACAGGAACCCACCGACCAGGGCGCCGACGATGCCGGCGATCAGGGCACCGAGGACACCGTAGCCCTCGTCACCGGGGACGACCTTGCTTGCGATGAAGCCGGCGATAGCGCCGACGACCAGCCAGGCAATGATGCTCATGCGTAAACCTCTCCCTCATGTGAAACAGCGGGAACGGTTTGCCGTACCCGGAAACCCCATGCTTGCACGTTCCGTACCGATAAATGGCAGGAAGCGCTGGATCGCTCAGCGGGCGAGCGTGTAGAAGCTCCCTACATTTGGCATTCCGGCCGCCGCGTACAGCGCGTGCGCCACCTCTCGGTGATGGCCGGACTCCAGCGCGGCGGCATACGCGCCGCGACGGATCGACTCCGCGAGAGCATCGTCCAGCAGCGTGGCGCCGATGGCGCGGCCACGGGCCGCTTCGGTCACCACGAGGTCCGGGATCCAGGCCTGTGGCGCGTTCGCGAAGAACGGATGGCGGAATTCGAGGCTGACGAACCCCACGGGCGTCCCATCGAGCCGTGCAAGCAGCGATCCGGTATCGGCGCTCGTCACGTGCTGGCGATAGGTACGGCGCAGGGCCGGGAGACGCTCATCGCTCGGGGCCGGTCGGCCAAGCTCCGCCAGCAGTCGAGTGGTCGCATCGAAGTCGCCGTCGTCATCGGCGATCGGGCGGATCTCCAAACCTTCGGCCCGCGGGACATCCCGTGTCGCGACCGGGCTGATATGGAAGTACTTTCCCTGGTCGACGAAGCCGATCGCCTCGTACAGGGCTCGCGCCGCGGTGCGCTCGGCAGTCACCTCCAGCATCACCTGGTGCCCGCCGCGCAGGCGCCACTCGGCGATGGCGGCGCCGAGCAGCGCGCGGCCGATCCCTCGCCCGCGATGCCGCTCACGAACGTAGAGGTCGCTGACCCAGCCCTCGTACGTTGCGTGATTCAGACGGCGCCTGAAGCGAAAGCCGATGACCCCGGCCGGCTCACCGTCGGCGATCGCGAGGAACGGGGTGGCGTCCGCGTCGTTGACGAGCGCTTCGTATCCGGCGCGATGGGGCTCAGAGTCGGCGTCGGGCAGGCCATAGAGCTCCCGGACCAATGCGAGTGCGTCCGCGAAGTCGTCCCGGGCGAGCGGCCTGAGCTCGACGCCGGCCGGGCGCGGCACGGCGAGTCCGCCAACGGCGTGGTCCGGGTTCCCGAGGTTCACCCGCCTGCCGCCAATCCATGTCGGCTGTCTACCGACCACCGGCCGTCCGCGCCCCTGGTCACCAGGGCGACGTCGGTCGCACGCCCGACGACCGGACCGTGGCGGGTCAGCGCCTGGCTCGCCGCGACTTCGACCGCATCCGCCGTGAGGCCGTCCAGTCCGTCGCCGACGGTCAGGTGCGGCACGACGACCTCGAACACGCCGCCATACGGCGGGTGCTGGGGCCACCGAGTGCGGCCAGCATCGGTCAGCCCGGCGAACGCGCTGGCGGGTTCGGGCGTCAGGAAGACGGTGGTGTCGCCAAAGCGACCCACTCGGTCAAAGCGATAGTCGAAGGCGGGGATGGCGCTGAAGACATCAGTCGTCGCCTGTCGCACATCGTTCGTCAATCGGTCGCGCGGCACGAACGGATACAGCACCGTGACGTGTGCCGGAATGCCGTCAGCAGCGACGGCATCGTGCACCAGCCGCAACTGGCCCACGACGGGCTCTGCCTCAGGGATCGCGATCAGTAACGCCGAGTCGCCTTCCGTCGGAAATCGTGCTTGGCCTGCCTCCGTCATCAGCGGCCCGTGAAGTTCGGCGTCCGCTTCTCCAGGAAGGCGGCCATGCCCTCCTTCTGATCCTCCGAGGCGAAGAGGAGGTAGAAGAGACGCCGCTCGTGGGCGAGGGCATCGGTCAGGTTCATCTCGTAGGCGGCGTTGACCGCCTCCTTCGCCAGCCGAAGAGCAAGCGGCGACTTGGTCGCCACCGTCGCGGCCAGTGCCAACGCATCCTCGACGACCAGCTCGTCCTGGGTCAGCATGGCAACCAGTCCTGCATGCTCTGCCTCCGCGGCCGTGATCGGCTCACCAGTCAGGACCATGCGCATCGCCCTGCTCTTGCCGACGGCGCGCGTCAGTCGCTGCGTGCCGCCGGCACCCGGGATCACGCCGATGCCGATCTCCGGCTGTCCGAACCTCGCGCCTTCGCCCGCCACGACCAGGTCGAGCGTCATGGCCAGTTCGCACCCGCCACCCAGCGCCCAGCCGTTAACCGCCGCGATCACCGGCTTGGTGATCCTTCGGATGCGATCCCACTGGCCGATCCGGTTGGTGATGAGCATCTCGACCGGCGTGGCGTTGGCCATCTCGCCGATGTCTGCGCCGGCGGCGAAGGCGCGCTCGTTGCCGGTCACCACGATCGCGCGGACGGCGTCGTCGCCGTCGAGCTCCTCCAGCGCAGCGCAGAGAGCATCCATGACGGCCCCGTTCAGCGCATTGAGCCGCTTCGGGCGGTTGAGCGTCACGAGCGCGGTGCGCCGCTCTGGCTGGCGCTCGACCAGGACCAGCCCGTCGTCGCTCATCGGACCCTCCCGGTGCTGCAATGTTCGCGCCAGGAATCGGACATCACGCGCCTCCCGACCACGGGTCCGGCAGCTCCTCGCCGCACGAGCCGCAGAACCGGTGCGCGGCGGGCAGCCCCACCGCGCCGCAGGCGGGGCATGTGCGCCCGTACCCGGCCTCGAGCCGTCGCAGCTCGGCGAAGCGAGGCCTGCGCTTCTCGTGAAAGGCGGCGACCGCCTCCTTCGTCTCATCGGCGGTCGAGTGGACGGCGAGCCAGTCGCGCGCGTGCTCCACGGTCTGCGACCAGACGAGATCGCGCCACCAGTTCAGCTGCGTCTTCGTGTAGCGCATCGCCTCGGGAAGCTTCCGCGCCAGGTTGTCCGCGAGCCCGGCGACCGTGGCATCCAGCTCGGCGCGCGGCACGACCCTCGAGACGAGCCCCCAGCCAAGCGCCCTCGCGGGCTCGATTGGCTCGCAGAGCATCACGATCTCGCGGGCTCGCCGGTCTCCGACGATGAGCGGCAGCCATTGGGTGGCGCCGCCGGCCGGCACGGATCCATGCTCAGGGCCGACATGCCGGATATAGGCGTCGTCCACCAGCACGGACAGGTCACAGGCCATCTGGAGCTCGTTGCCGCCGCCGACGCAGATGCCGTTGATGCGCGCAATGGTTGGCTTGCCGATATGCCGCAGCCGGTCATGCATCTCGATGAATGCGCCCATCCAGCGCCAGTACTGCCCCGACGTGGCGCCCATGGCCGCCTGCTCGTCGAGATCGGCGCCGGTGCAGAAGGACCGATCGCCCGCGCCGGTGATCACGACTGCCGCGACGGAGTCGTCCCACGAGGCCTGCTCGAAGGCGCGGCCCAGCTCGCGGAGCGTCGGGAAGTCCAGTGCGTTGAGGACCTCAGGGCGGTCGATCGTGACGGTCGCCACGCCGCGTACGGCGTCGTGCTCGTACCGGATCCGCTCGAATCCCAGGGTGGCAGGATCCGCCGCGATCGGCGAGCCCGGCTCAGGCATCGGCCTCGTCGGGCGCGATGAACATCGTGACGCCGGCAGCCGCGAAGTTGCGCAGGTCCCTGGCGCTGGCGGCGCCCGCCTCAGAGCTCAGCGCCTCGTCGAGATCGGCGGCCGAATCGAAGGCCATCTCGGCCATGAGGTAGTAGGCGGACTCGCGACCGCCCACCCCGCCCAGCTTCGAGAGCCGCACGTTTCGCAGGTTCGGATAGCGCGACACGATCGGCGCGTGCCGGTCGCGGTAATGCGCGTCGAACGCATCGGTGTCTTCCGGGGCCGTGTAGAGCACGATCAGGCGCGGCATGGACTACTGCTTGAAGTAGTCGGCGTTGATCTGGATGTACTTCTGCTGGTCGTCCGGGACGGCATCCTCCGCGAAGATCGCGGTGACCGGGCATTCAGGCTCGCATGCCCCGCAGTCGATGCACTCGTCCGGATCGATGAAGAACATCGCATCGTCGTCGGTTGCATGGATGCAGTCGACCGGGCAGACGTCGACGCAGCTCGCGTCCTTGACGCCGATGCACGGCTCGGTAATGACGTAGGTCATTGGCCTCCCTCGATCACTGCGCTCTCGCGCGGGGGCCCAGCAGCGGGCGCGCGGTCGAGTCTACACCGATGCACACCCTCCGTCGGGCTAGCATGTCAGGGTGAAGCGCCTCTCCGAGCTCCAACATCGCCCGCTCATCGTCGCGACGATCACGCCGCTGACCGCGGATGGAGCCGCACTCGACGTCGATGCCATCGCGCCGTACGTCGCCTTTCTGGAATCGCACGGCGCCGACGGCGTGTTCGCGTGCGGCACGACGGGTGAGGGCGTCCTGCTCACGCTGGACGAGCGGCGGCGTGTCGCGTCCGCCTTCCGTGAGGCTGCCGCTGGAGTCCTCGTGGTGCATGCCGGCGCCCAGACGACGGCCGGCACGACGGCGCTGGCCGCCCACGCCGCGGCGATCGGCGCGGACGCGGTGGCGGTCATCCCACCGCCCTACTTCACCCTCGATGCCGATGCCCTGACGGCCCACTTCGTGGCTGCAGCCCGGGCCTGCGCGCCCCTCCCCTTCTACTGCTACGCCTTCACCGCTCGCTCCGGCTATCCGCTGCCGGTCGAGGTCATTCGGCGCATCGGCGCATCTGTCGACAATCTGGCCGGCCTGAAGGTCAGCGAGTCGCCGTTCGAGCGCGTCGCGCCATACCTTGGGCTGGGCCTGCCCGTGCTGATCGGGAGTGAGCCGCTCATCGCCGAGGGAATCGCCGGCGGCGCACTCGGCGCGGTGTCCGGCATGGCCGCCGCGTTTCCGGATGTCGTGCGCGCCGCCCTGAATGCGGCTGACGAGGCTGCCACCGAGCGGCTGCGGGCGCTCCGCGGCGCCATGGAGGACAGCGGCCAGTTCATCGCCGCCGCCAAGCACGTGCTCGGACTACGGGGAGTGGCGGTCGGACCCGGGACACGGGCACCGCTCCGTAGGCTGCGCCCCCATGAGGCATCGACGCTCGAAGAGGCGGTCGGCGAGTATCTTGCGCCCGCCGTCGGCTCGACGCTCAGCTGAGGAATCGCCGCAGCCGGCTCGTGGTCAGGCCCAGTGCGATCCCGTAGACCCAGTGCGCCACGATCATGGTGGCCACCCGGCCACGATCATCACGGGTGGCCGGCGGCATGATGCGAAGGCCAGGCACCCAACCCTGGTAGCTCACCAGCCAGATGCCGGTCGCATAAACCGCGCCGATACCGGCCAGCACGACGGCCGGCGCCCGGCCCGCGCCGCCCAGCAGGATGCCGAAGGCCGTGCCCGCCATGGTGCCGAACCCGAGGTGCAGGACGGACGCGACGACGCGCTCCTCGTCCTCGCCCGACGGCCGGTCGGTCGACGTCTCGATCACACGCTCGGCGATCTTGTCGGGTGGGAGCGGAGCGGTCAGCCCCAGACGCCTGGCGCCGAGCATGACTGCGCTCATCAACAGCGTGGCACCCAATCCACCGATCGCTCCGGCCAGGGCGTGCCTCACCTGTCGCATGGGGATTCGGCAGTGCACGGCGCGTGCCGTTCCCAGCGCCGGCGGCGACAGCCGACCGTCAGGCGGTCGCCAGGTCCGCGGCTGCGCGGGCGGCCCTCAGCGACGCATACCCCGGCTTAATCTGCTCGTTGATGATCCTGAGCCGGCCGTCGAACGGCCAGAATGCCGACTTCATGGCGTTCAGCGTCAGCCACTCCATGTCGTCGACCCCGATCCCGAAGGCTTCGTGCAGCGTGGCGAACTCGGTGCTCAACGAGATGCCGCTCATGAGGCGATTGTCGGTGTTCACGGTCACGCGGAATCGGAGCCGGCGAAGCAGGTCGATCGGGTGCTCCCCGATCGACTGCGCCGCGCCGGTGTGCACGTTCGAGGTCGGGCACATCTCGAGCGGCACGCGCGTGTCGCGCACGTAGGAAGCGAGCCTGCCGAGCGCCACACGGCCGTCCGGCCCGACGGTGATGTCATCGACGATGCGGACGCCGTGGCCGAGCCGTTCGGCGCCGCACCACTGAAGCGCCTCCCAGATGGACGGAAGGCCGAAGCCCTCTCCGGCGTGGATCGTGAAGTGGAAGTTCTCGTGCGCGATCAGGTTGAAGGCGTCGAGGTGGCGGGTCGGCGGGTACCCCGCTTCCGGACCCGCGATATCGAAGCCGACCACTCCCGCGTCGCGGTGGCGCACCGCCAGCTCGGCGATTTCGACCGACCGGGCCGCCTGGCGCATGGCGGTGACGATGAGCCCGATCGTGATGGGCCGTCCCGCCGAACCTCGGCGAAAGCCACCGAGCATGGCGCTCACGACCTCGTCCAGCGACAGGCCCCCATCGGTCAACAGCTCCGGCGCCATGCGCACCTCGGCATAGACCACGCCGTCAGCCGCCAGGTCCTCGGCGCACTCGGCCGCCACCCGCTCGATTGCATCGCGGGTCTGCATCACCGCCACCGTGTGACGGAAGCCATCGAGGTAGAGCTCGAGCGACTTTCGGTCGGCACCGAGCGTGAACCACCTGGCCAGCTCGTCGGGATCGGTCGTCGGCAGATCGCGGTAGCCGACCTCGGACGCGAGCTCCAGCACCGTCGGCGGGCGCAGGCCTCCATCCAGGTGGTCATGCAGCAGCACCTTCGGCGCTCGGCGGATCATCCCCGGGTCGAGTGCGCCTGCCTGCTCCATGCCCCGATCTTAGCGCCACCTGCCGCAGCCGTTCCTCGGGCAGCAATCCTGCATCGGAGCCCGCCATGAAACGCATCCTGACCATCGCACTGCTCGTCCTCCTGGCCGCATGCACGCCCCCGGAGAACGAGGGTGGGACGGCGATACCATCTGCCCAGAGCGGCGCGCCTCTCTACGACGAGGCGGTCGGGCCGAGCGACGAGGAGGAGCCGATCGAGGGGGCTCCGTAGGCAGTCAGGAGTCTCGTGCGTCGCACCAGGCTCGCACGAACGCGTTGATCGCCGGCCGGTTCCGCTCGATCGCATCGGCATCCGCCAGGCGCATGTAGCGAGCATGATCGCCGTCACCCTCGAGGATCGGATGCGTCCCCGGAATCGTGGCACCCTCGTGGAAGAGCACGCTCACGAAGCGCTTGGCCCGGGGCTGGAAACTGGCCAGGTTGCCGCGATAGACGAACGTTGGCGTGCTCCACTTGATCACTTCGCCGATCCGGGGATCGGCGTCGAGGAATGATCCCGCGCACCTGCTGGACCAGCGGCTTGAGCGAATTGTCGTACCGGTCGAACCAGGCGTCGACCTCGGGGTTACGCGCGCTCATCGGCTCACGAGTCCGGGCTGCCAGCGGCGACCCCATGGCCGGCGCTGATCGTGCGCTCGTGCGACTCGGTGGCGGCGGCGTTCATCTGGAACCTCGACGGCGGCGCGGCCGCGGCCAGCCGCCCAATCTCCTCTTCGGTCAGCTCGTAGCCGAACCGGATGGCGGCCACGTTGTCATCCTCGTATCGGCGCGGCAGCGACTCGCGGATGGCCGGCTCGTTGAAGTCGATCTCGGCCAGCCGAAGCAGTCGCCCCAGCGCGATCATGTTGCCGAACAGCTCTCGGCCGAAGTGCTGGCTGCCGAGCGAGGCGAACGGGATCTGCTCTGCACCGGGAACGTCGAGCCCCAGGTCGGCGACGACCTTGCGGCCGCTGATGCGGAGGTGCCCCTTATCGGCGAGCTTGAGCATGATGTCCGCCTCCTCGACGACGGGGTTGGCGATCGGGTCGTCGTCGAAGATGAGGAATGCGTCGCTCATGCTGCCGCGCACGCTCGAGTCGTAGTCGAACAGGACCGTGACCTCCTTGCCCATGCGCGCCAGTAGTGCCCCCATCACGCCGGCGATCACCCGCACACCCTGGCCGCCGACCCCGTCCAGCGCGATCTTCGTGCTCATTCCGGGTCGATCCCGGCTTCGCGCATCGCGTCCTCCAGGCTCAGCTCACGCTGCGCAACCCGCAGCTTCAGCTCGGACGGTAGACGCTGCATGAGCGCCAGCTTGCGCTGCGCGTCGGCGCGCTTGGCCTCCTTCGGATCGGATGAGACCGATGCGGGCTTCGCATCCTCAACCGTCCGCGGGTTCGCCGGCCGCGGGTCCCCGCCGGGCCGTCCGCCGATGAGGTCGCGTGCCTCGGCCACGGCTTCGGCCTTCTGGGCGTCGAGCTCCGGCTTGGCGTGCGACTCGGGATCCGAGCCCGTGACCGACGGTTCGACATCGCCGGCCGGGACCGGCGCATCCGCCGGCGCACTGGCGCCGGTGCGCAACCACTCCGGGATGGCCAGGCCAGCCTCCGCCAGCGCCTGGGGGAGCGTGATCTCGCGCTGGGCGACGCGCATCTTCACGTCCGGTGACAGCTGCGCCATCAACGCCGCTCGCTGCTGGGACTCGGCCCGGCGGCGCGCCTTCTCGTCATCGGTCCGCTCGATCACCGTGGTGGCCGACACCGGCTCGGTCGCGCCGCCTTCGCCGGGGGACTCGGTGGCCGACACCATCGGTCCACTGGGCTGTTGCGGCAGCGCCTCGTTCCGCTGTCCGTTGGCATCGGCTCCGTTGCGTCCCGCATGCTCGACCGGGTAAACGATCCCGATCTCGAAGGGGTTGAGCTGGGTCGCGTCCTTCGGCGCCCGCCGGTAGGTCTTGCGGTAGAAGGTGAGCATCTCGTTGGCGCTCGCGAAGCCGATCCGGCGCCCGTTGTTCTCGATGCATTGGCTCGTGATGTCGACGAAGCTGAAGCCCGGCCATTCGATCGCCTCCCGGATCACGTTGCGCAGGTGGAGCTGGTGGTAGACCGTCGACTTCGCGTAGAGCGCCTGCGATGAGCTGCGCACCAGGCCCTGGAGGTTGATCGGCGCATTCGGGTTACCGCCCGGCGAGCTGAGGGTCTTCGTGCCGGTCGGCGTGGTCGGTCCCGTCTGACCACCGGTCAGGCCATAGATCTCGTTGTTGTTGCAGAGGACGGTGACCGGGGCGTTGCGCCGGATCGTGTGGATCAGGTGGTTGCCGCCGATGCTGGCCGTGTCGCCGTCTCCGGCCACCACGATCACGTTCATCTCGGGCCTGACCGTCTTGATCGCCTCGGCGACCGGCAGGGTTCGGCCGTGGAGCGTGTAGACCGCCTCGTGCTTCAGGTAGCCGCCCATCCGGCCGGTGCAGCCGATGCCGGTCACGATCACCGTGTTGCGCTCGTCGAGCCGCATCTCGTCGAGCGTCATGGCCAGCATCATCATGATCGTGCCGATCCCGCAGCCAGGGCACCAGATCGTCGGGAACAGCTCGAGCTTGAGCCGATCCTTGTAGGTCATCTCGGCCATCGGTGCCTCAGGCATGGTGGCGCCTTCCAGGCTCTAGAGTATATATGTATATACTCTCACCTTGGACCATCATCCCACTCCCAGCGGTGAGGACGGGTGCGCCTCCGCAGCGTCCGGCGGGATCGGCGGCTGGGATGGCCCGCCCGCCAGCACCCGATCGATCCCGTCGCGCACCGCCTCCAGCGAGATGCGACCGCCGAGCAGCGGCACGCGCTTCACCCCGCGATGGATGGCGAGCTCCACGAGATCGGCGTACTGGCCATCGTTCGCCTCGACCACGACCACCTCGCGGTAGCGCTGGGCGACGGCGGCCAACTCCGCATCCAGCACCGGAAAGATGCGGATCGGCCGGAAGATGGCGAACCTGTCGCGCAGCGGCGCCGCAACTCGCGAAACGATCCCGTAGCAGACGACCAGGACGTCGGCATCGACGTTCCAGCCGTGCTCGTAGAGCGCGTACCGGCTGGCCACCTCCAGGTGTCGATGCTTGGCCTCGTAGAACTGGCGCAGGTACTCGTCGGCATCGGCCGTGGCCGGCTCACCGGCGTTCGGCCCGTGCTCGTACATGAGGACGCCGGCGAAGAAGCGCGGCGCGTCGGTGAATTCGCCGAGGGGTGGCATGCCCACGCGCTCAACCGCCTGCCCGTCGGCGGCGATGGCATCCAGGTCCACAACCTCGTTGAGATGCGCCACGAACGTATCGGACAGGACGACGACCGGCGAGCGCGACTCCTCGGCGGCGTTGAACGCATGCACCGTCACCCGAAACGCCTCTTCCACGCCATTCGGGTAGAAGGCGATTGGCGTGTAGTCGCCGGTGCTCCCCCACTTGACCTGCATGATGTCGCCCTGACCCGGCATCGTGGGCATGCCGGTCGCCGGCCCGACGCGCTGGACGTTGACGACGACGCACGGCACGCCGACCTTCTGGGCGTAGCCCACGGCCTCCTGCATCAGGCTGAATCCCGGACCCGAGGTCGCGGTGAAGGATTTCGCGCCCGCCAGGGAGGCGCCGATGATCGCGTTGGCGCTCGCGATCTCGTCCTCCGCCTGGAGAAATCGAAATTCGGGATGGTCCGCCGCGTGCGCCGATGCGATATTCAGGATCTCCGTGGACGGGCTGATCGGGTATCCCGCGTAGTAGCTCGCGCCGGCGGCCAGCGCCCCACGGAACACGGCCTCATTGCCCTGGGTCAGCTTGCGTGTCATCGAGTCATGCGCCGGAATTTCGCCAGATTCACATCAGATGTGCGCGTGGTGTCCATGGACTGCGGTGACGGGGTCGAATCGGCGCTCGAAGCGCCATGCTGCCTGACGGGGTGTGAATTCTGGGGCGCGTTGGCTCGGCCGGCCACCCTGCGTCGCTGGGGTGTGAATCTGGCGATCCGAAACGTCACCGCAGCCCCCGGCCCGTCATCCGCCCTTCGCCCCGTGTGCGGCGACGGCCGATGGAATCATCTCGATCGCGAGGTCGGGACAGTAGCGCTCGCAGAGTCCGCAGAGGATGCAGTTCTGCTCCTCAATGATGGCGTCGTTGCGCAGGACGAGCGTGTCCTTGGGGCAGATCTCGACGCAGATGTCGCAGCGCTTGCAGAAGACCGGGTTCCAGCTGATGTTGGCGTAGTCGACCCAGCGGATGCCGTCGCGATGATCGTCGGACGTGCCGGTCCCGAAGTCCAGGGCAGGTGACGTGGGCTGCTCACGGGTCATGGGGCGACGATGATAGTCCCTCGTCACGCGGGAAGCTGTGGCCGGGTGCCGCTTGCGCAGCGCCCGGCCACCGGGCTCAGTCGGAGAGCTGCGCGCGAATCGCTCCAGGTCCGTAGACGGTGCTGTGAACGTTCACGTAGAAGCTCGACGGATCGGCGGCGATCGCATCGGCCCACTCGGGTGAGGAGATGCATCCCGAGAGCGAGTCGGTCCCGGCCAGGTTGTCCGCCGCGCCCGGCGTCCGCATGAGGAACGGCACCCTGATCGGCGCCGCCTGCTGCGTCGTGGCCGGACCGTGGATGTGGGCGCCCCAGACACTGCCGTCGATCCCCGACCATTCGAGCCGGAAGCAGACCCGGTCGAGCGCGGGCACGATCTGAATCTTGGCGGTCCCCGTTGCATCCGGGTCGCCACAGACCGTGGGCGGGGCACACGGATTCGCGCCGCCGAAGACTTCCTGGTCTCCGGTCATGGTGACCTTCACCGCCAGGGCGCGCTGCGAATCGGCCGACGCCGTGGCAGCGCCAAGGGCCAGGGCAAGGGTAGCCGCCAATGCGGCCGCGATGATGGTGGTTCGTCTGCGGGACATGGGATCCTCCAGTACGGGTCCGAACGGGCAGCACCTGTCGGGGTTCATACGCGATCGGTTGCGCCAGAGCACAGCCGCTACCATCCCCGCCATGCGCTCCTCTCGTCGCGCCGCTGCCGCCGTCGCGCTCGTCCTCAGCATGGCCGCCTGCACGGACGCGGTTCCCGCCCCCTCCGAGTCCATGCCGCCACCCTCGGCGACCGCGGCGAGCACGCCCGCCCCGACCCCCACCGCGACACCGCTTCCCACCGCGACTCCTGCCCCCGAGGTCGAGATTCCGCTCGCCGTGGTCACCGGGTACACCAGCGCCCTGGCGTCGATCAGCGCGGCAGAGGTCGATGTGGCCATCGACGCCGACACCATCATCCAGGCCTGTGAGCTCTTCGCCGCGGCTAATCCGGTGCCGCGATGCCTCCCCGCCGCGGAGATCATTGCGCATCTGGAAGCGAACCCTGCCGATCTGGCCATGATCCCGGCCGGACTGGTGGTCCCCACCATCAAGGTCCTGCCGATCGACGGCGCCGACCTCTTCGGCGACGCCGATGCACGTGCGCTGCCCTACCCGTTCACGACGACGGTGCAGGGCCCGCCAAAGGGCTGGGAACATGACCCCGCCGAGATTCGCACGCTCATGAGCCTCGGTGATTCCTGCCCCGATCGCGGCGTGGCGTTTGCGGCGATCACCGAGGGACGCGGCTGGGACTGGGTCTTCGGAGGCGGCACCGCCGAGTACACCGCCGTCCGCCCGAACCCGGTGCCAGAGGGTTTCGTCGGGAACGGCTTCAATATCGTGGATGCAGTGCCGACCGGCAACGAGGGTGCCGTGGCCGAGCTTGTCAGCGGCGCCGACGTGACGCTGAATGACTTCGAGTGCCCTGTGGTGGACGACTTCACGGTCAACGACGGCGTCGTCTTCAGCATCGACCCGGCCGTGCTGCCACGGCTGCGTGAGACCTATGGCGTGGACGTCGCGACGCTCGCCGCCAATCACCTGTTCGACCGCGGGACCCCCGGGTTCCTGGAGACGCTCGAGCAGTTCGAGGCGGCCGGCATTCCGACCACAGGCGCCGGCGAGGACCTGGACGCCGCGCTCGAGCCGGCCCTCGTCGATGTCAACGGCATGAGGTTCGCCTTCGTCGCCTTCAACGAGATCCCGGGCTCGCTCGAGGCTGGTCCCGGCCAGCCGGGCGTCGCCTGGCTGCGTGATGAGAACGTGATCGAGGCGGTCTCCCGCGCAAGGGCAGGGGCCGACCTCGTCTTCTGCGTGCCGCAGTGGTGGGGCGGCGGCGAGTACCACGCTCAGTTTCTCGGCGACATGCGACGGCAGCAACAGGTCTTCTTCGACGCGGGGTGCGACCACGTGATCGGCCACGGCACGCATTGGTCCGGACCGATCGACATCGCGCCGAGCGACGACGGCGGACACCGCGTGACGATGGTCAGCCACGGCAACTTCCTGTTCGGCCAGGAGTGGAGCCAGCAGACGCAGGAGGGGGTGCTCCTCGAGCTCGCCTTCCGCGGCACAGACCTGGCGCAGGCGCGGATGCACCCCTACGTCATGCTGGAGCAGGCGCAGACCAACCTCACCGACCCGGAGACCGACGGCACCTACGTGCTGAACCGGATCTACGACGCTTCCGGCCTCGCCCGCTGAGAGGCCCCGCCATCAGTCTCCGCGCAGGCGACGGCTGATCTCGTCGGGATAGTCGCCGAAGTAGCGGGCGATGATCGGCAGCTCGAAGCTGCGCATGATGCTCTGGCGGGGCTCCCGCTCGAGTAGATAGACGAACGACGCTCGAACGAGCTCGTCCGGCGTCGCTCCGGGTGCCAGGTCGTCGAGCGTCTCGCGGTCGACCTGGACCGCGTGCTCCGTCGCCGATGCGTCGTCGCCGACGATCACCGAGCAATGCCAGCCGCCATCGTGGGCATCGCACGCGACCGTGATCTCATCCGTGGGCATCTGCTGGGACGGCGCAGGATCGGTGCCATTCCTCAGCTGGGCTCGAGGCCAGCGGATTCCGGGACCGGCCCGGGCTCCTCCGTCTCGCGCGGCCGGCCGGAGACCATGGCCACCACCGCACCGAGGATGATGACGGACGCGATGAGGGTGCGCGGCGTGATCGGCTCGGAGAGCAGGATGGCGCCCAGCGCGACGGCCACGATCGGGTTGACGTAGGCGTACGTGCCGAGGGTGGAGACCGGGACGTTGGCCAGCAGCCAGGTGTAGGCGGTGAAGGCCACGATCGAGCCGAACACGGTGAGATAGGCGAGCGCGACCAGCGAGCGGAGGGAGAAGGCCTCGACGTTCGTGCGGCCGAACTCGCCAAGCAGGCTGCCCGCGGCGACCAGCACGATGCCCCCGGCAAGCATCTCGAGCCCGGTGCCGAGCAGCTGCGACCGTGGAAGCGGGGCGCGTCGTGCGTAGAGCGACCCGGCCGCCCACGAGATGGTGGCTCCGATCACCAGACCGATGCCAAGCGGGTTGAGCTCGTCGATCCCTTCCACCGGCGCGAGGAGAATGGCGACCCCCCCGATGCCGGCGACGAGGCCACCCACAACCAGGCCGCTCGGCCGGCGGCGGCTGAGAATGGAGTCGAAGACGGCCAGCCAGATCGGCATGGTCGCGACCAGCACCGCGGCGATGCCAGACGGAATGAAGAGCTCCGCGAGCACCACGCCTCCGTTGCCACCCAGGAGCAGGAGCGAGCCGACGATGAAGGCCGACCGCCAGTGTGCCGCCGTCGGACGCTCGACCGGGGGCGCGCCTCGCCGAAACCTGGCGTGGGCGGCGAGGGCGCCGAGCATGAGGAGGCCAGCCACGGCGTACCGGACGCCGGCAGCGAGCAGCGGTGGCAGGGTCTCGATCATGATCGCGATGCCGAGGTAGGTCGAACCCCAGACCACGTACACGATGAGCAGCGCAGTCGCGACCGCCGCGGTCGACGGCCGCGACGGATTCGCGGGGGTCACCCCGTCATTGTGACGCTAGCGCGGATCCTCTGGATCGGTCGGAAACTCCGGCTCTTGGGCGTCGGGTGGATCGTTGTCCACGCCGGCCTGCTCGCTCTCGTGAGCGAGCGAGGTGAACCACGGCTTGGACTGGTCGCGCGGAACCCTGTCGAAGGTCGCGCCTGGAACGAGCTGCTCCTCGTCGACGACCTCGGCGCCGGGCGGCGCGGACTCGGGAGGCGCCTCCATCCCGAGCGCGGCGGCATCGGCTCCTTCGAGACCGCCGAGGCGATCAACGCTCGATCGCTTGTCATCCATGCCGTCAACCCGTGCACAATCGATACCGATGTCGAGTGGCGCTGGCGCCGATCGTCGTCATCGGTGCAGGAAATGCCCAGAACAGGAGTCACCGATGAGGTACATGATGCTGATCGCCGGGAGGGAATCCGAAGGCGGCGTCGACGAAGAACGGACGACCGCCGCGTTCGGGCGAATCGTGGAGTGGTGGAACGGCCACGAGGAAGCCGGCCGAATCGTGGGTGGGCACCAGCTCGAGGCGTCATCGACGGCCACGACGGTCCGGATCGGGCCGAACGGCAGCGCCACCGTCACCGATGGCCCCTTCGTCGAGGGCAAGGAGGTGCTCGGCGGCCACGCCATCCTGGACGTCCCGGACCTCGACGAGGCGCTCGCGCTCGCCGCCTCCTGGCCGGCCCCGTCAACCATCGAGATCAGACCCATCGCCGAGCGTGCCTGACCGGCCGGCCGTGGATGCCAGGCTCGACGCGGTCCTGCGGGAGGAGCGCGGCCGCCTGACGGCCGCGCTCGTGCGGACCTGGGCGACTGGGACGCGGCCGAGGAGCTGGTCCAGGACGCCGCCGTATCGGCGCTCGAGCATTGGCCGAAGGACGGTCTGCCGACCAATCCCGGCGCATGGCTGATGACCGCGGCGCGTCGCAGGGCGGTCGATCGGCTCCGGCGCCGCGCGCGCTATCGCGAGCGCATGCACCAGCTGCCCGCGGAGGCATCCGAACTGGAGACGCCGATCGAGACCGGTGGAACGATGGGGGCCGACGATCGGCTGCGCCTGCTCTTCACGTGCTGCCATCCCGCGCTCAACCAGGAGGCGCAGGTCGCCCTCACGCTGCGCACCATCGGCGGCCTCGAGACCGCGGCTGTGGCGCGCGCCTTCCTAGTGCCGGAGGCGACGATCGCCCAGCGCCTGGTCCGCGCCAAGCGCAAGATCCGCGACGCCGCCATCCCGTACCGCGTGCCGGAGCCGTCGGAGATGCCTGCACGCCTCTCGGAGGTGCTCCGCGTTCTCTGCGGGGGTGAATCAGGGGCTGCCAAGCCACCCGGCGGTGGCGCGCGTCGCCGGGGTGTGCGCGTCGCCGGCGTGTGAATGGGGGCGCGCGGCCGATCGGGCGCGCTGCAC
>JBHENV010000163.1:0-3735 GCA_046261895.1 Candidatus Limnocylindria bacterium | reverse complement strand
GCCGCTGCTGCGCACCGAGGGCCTGCAGGTCCACTTCCCGATCACCGAGGGCCTCATCCTCGAGCGGAAGATCGGCGCGGTGCGCGCGGTGGACGGGGTGTCGCTGGACGTGCGGCGCGGCGAGACGCTTGGCCTGGTCGGCGAGTCCGGCTGCGGAAAGTCGACCTTCGCGCGCGCCGTGATCCGCCTCGTGGACGCCACCGCGGGTCGCATCTACTTCGACGGTACCGACGTCACCGCGCTCCGCGGCCACGGCCTGCGCCGCATGCGGCGCCGAATGCAGATGATCTTCCAGGACCCGTATGCGTCGCTCAACCCGCGAATGACGATCGGCTCCATGCTGACGGAGCCGCTGCGCGTGCACCGTATCGCCAGCGGCCGCGAGGCGGCGAAGCGAGCCCAGCAGCTCATCCACATCGTCGGCCTGCCCCGCAACGCGATCAACCGCTATCCGCACGAGTTCAGCGGCGGCCAGCGGCAACGGGCCGGGATCGCCCGCGCCCTCGCCGTCCAGCCGGAGTTCATCGCGGCCGACGAGGCGGTCTCCGCGCTCGACGTCTCGATTCAGGCCCAGATCATCAATCTGCTCGCCGAACTCCAGCGCGAGTTCAACCTGACCTACCTCTTCATCGCCCACGATCTGTCCGTGGTCCGTCACATCAGCGACCGGATCGCGGTCATGTACCTCGGCGAGATCGTGGAGCTTTCGCCGTCGCGCGAGCTCTACGAACGGCCGCTCCACCCGTACACCGTGGCGCTGGTCAGCGCGGTTCCCATTCCTGACCCGAAGGTCGAGCGCCGGCGGAAGCGGATGATCCTGCGCGGCGATGTCCCGTCACCGGTGAATCCCCCCTCGGGCTGTCGCTTCCACACGCGCTGCTGGCTGCGGCGTGAGCTCGGCGACCCGGCGCGCTGCGCCGTCGAGACGCCTGAGCTGCGGCAGCTCGCGCCCAGCGGACATTCGGTCGCGTGCCACTTCGCCGAGGAGCTTGCCGGACAGGAGCGTCGCGAAGAGCTGCTGGGTCTGGCGGCAACCCACTCTGACGCTCGTGCGGTGTCGGAAGAGGACACGGTGGCCCCGGACATCGAGCCGTCACCAGACCCGGATTCCTTCTTCCCGGGAGATGCGAGCCAGCATTGATCGGCTAGGCTTCGGACGTGGAGTACCGCATCGCGCTGGCCCAGGTCGCGCCGCGCCTCGGCGAGGTTGACGCCAACTTCGAGATGCTCGCCGATCGCCTGAACGCAGTTGCTCGAGATCGCCCGAATCTGGTCGTCTTCCCGGAGCTGGCGCTGACCGGCTACCTGCTCCAGGACCTCGTGCCCGAAGTCGCCATGTCCGCCGCGGACCCGCGCCTGATCGCGCTGAGCCGGGAAGCCCGGGACATCCTGATCGCGGTTGGGTTCGTGGAGGAGACCGACGATCACCGCTACGCCAACAGCGCCGCTCTGCTGCGCGCGGGCGAAGTGATCGGCCTGCATCGCAAGGTGTACCTGCCGACGTACGGCCTGTTCGACGAGGGCCGCTTCACGCGCCCCGGAGAGCGGGTGCGGACGCATGAAGTTGGGCCGCCCGTCGGACGCATCGGTCTCTCGGTGTGCGAAGACTTCTGGCACGCCAGCCTCCCGATGCTCCAGGCGCTCGACGGGGCGTCGCTGCTCGTGAACATTGCGGCTGGCCCATCACGGGCCCCGGGGAGCGCGGCGGGTTTGGTGGCCATCGGCGGCTGGCATAAGATGCAGGACACCTATGCGCTGCTCGGAACGGTGCCGATCGCCTTTTGCAACAGGGTCGGCAACGAGGAGGGGCTCACCTTCTGGGGCGGCTCACGCCTGCTGGCGGCGGACGGTTCGACCCTGGCCGAGGCGCCGCTCTGGGAGGAGGCCCTGGTGATCGGCACGATCGAGACCGATGATCTGCGCATGCAGCGCTACGGACTGCCGCTGCTGGCGGACGAGCGCATGGAGCTGACGCGGCGGGAGCTCGATCGCATCATCGCCGAGCGCGCCGGCCTACCCGCGCCGCTTCAGGAGCCGGTGTGAGCGACACACGGGCGCTGCCACCGCTTCCGGAGATCGAGCCGAGGCAGGCGGTCGAGGTAATCGTCGGCTTCATCCGTGGACAGGTGGTGCAGACCGGGTTCGAGCGGCTCGTCATCGGCCTCTCCGGAGGCGTGGACTCGGCGACGGTCGCCTTCCTGTGCGCGCGCGCAGTAGGGGCCGACAACCTGCTGGCGGTGCGCATGCCCTTTCGAACCTCGTCAGAGGCGTCGGAGACCGATGCGCTGCGCGTTGTCGACGCTCTCGGCTGCCGGACGGAGCGGGTCGACATCACGCCGATGGTGGAGCCGATGCTGGCGCTCATCGATGCACCCGAGCAGCCGGCTGCTGCCGACGTGCTCAACGTGCGACGCGGCAACGTCATGGCCCGTCAGCGCATGATCGTGATCTACGACCGCTCGGCGGCCTTCGACGCCCTCGTCGCCGGGACGAGCAACAAGACCGAGGCGCTGCTCGGCTACGGCACCCTGCACGGCGACATGGCGGCCGCCTTCGCGCCAATCGGCGACCTGTACAAGACCCAGCTGCGCGGGGTGGCGCGCCACCTCGGGGTGCCAGAGGAAGTCGTGGCCAAGCCGCCGTCTGCAGACCTATGGCCGGGCCAGACCGACGAAGGGGAGCTGGGGCGTTCGTACGACTTGCTCGACCGCGCCCTCTTCGCCCTGGTTGACCGGCGCTGGACCGTCGATCGCTGCGTGGCCGCCGGCTTTGATCGCGAGCTGGTCGAGTGGGTGGCCCTTCGGGTCGCCAGGATGGAGTTCAAGCGTCAGCAGCCGCCGGTGGCCAAGGTCTCGCTCCGCACGCCCGGCATCGACCACCTCTATCCCCGCCGCCGGCCAGGGTCGCGCCGGTAGCTCGGCGTCGTGAATGGAGCGGCCGCCTTGGTCGCCGCGCTGTCGTCATCGAGCGCGACGACAACGCCCCGTAAGCCGGTGGTAATGGCCGGGTAACCCGCGGTCCATAGGCTTGTCATCAAGCGGCCGAACTCGCCCCCGGTGCGCTGTTGATGGAAGGAGCCATCGGATGAACAAAGTCATGCTCGTCGGCCGTCTGACCCGTGACCCGGAGCTTCGTTCGCTGCCATCCGGCAAGCACGTCGCCACATTCTCGATCGCCACGAACGAGTACCGCGGCGGCGGCGCGCCGGAGCGGACGGAATACCACCCATGCGTCGCGTGGGATCGCCTTGCCGAGATCACGGGCCAATTCTTGTCGAAGGGCCAGCTCGTGGACGTCGAGGGACGCCTTCAGACGCGCCAGTGGGATGACGATGCCGGCAAGCGTCACTGGAAGACTGAGGTCGTGGTTTCCTCACTGGAGATGCTCTCGGGTCGGTCCAAGAAGGAGTACGCCAGGGAGGCGCAGTCCGTGGCGGACGCACCGGATGGCGCGCCTGCGACGAATGGCGCGGCCGAGTCCGACCTGGAGGTCGTCGTCGCGATGTGACTCATCGGGCGGCGGGCTTTCCCCCGGCCCGCCGCCCGAGCCGACTCTTCGCGACAGCCCGGTGAGTCCCGGCCTGTGAGCCCCGACGAGGAGAATGGCCCAATGTCACCGCCTTGAGTGACGACGCTGCTCGGACGAGGACCCATCCCTCGGCACAGTCCCGCGTGGGTACCCGGTCCCGGACGATCGCCCCGTTCGAGTCATGGCGTTGATAGACTGCCCAATCAC
>JBHENV010000162.1:0-3988 GCA_046261895.1 Candidatus Limnocylindria bacterium | reverse complement strand
ACAACATCCCCGACGCCTTCAGGTGAGGCCTGAGCTTCGGAAAAGGCCTCGTCCATCTCGGCCTGGGTGACGCTGAACGGGTGGATGTAGTCGAATTCGCCGTCGGGCCCCGCTGACCCAGCGCGGAGTACACTCGGAAGGCGTCGATCCGTTGTTACCCTCCGGATGACCTCGAATGCATCTACGGAGACGCTCAGGTCAGCGTCAGGTAGGATGGTCATCCTCCGGACGCCGGAGCGCAGCCCTCGGGGAAATCGTCTCCTTCGATATCCATCTCGGCGCTCCCACCGACTTCGCCGACGTGCAGACCGACTACCCGTTCCCTCGACAGAATCTG
This sequence comes from Candidatus Limnocylindria bacterium, assembly GCA_046261895.1. Classification (GTDB taxonomy): domain Bacteria; phylum Chloroflexota; class Limnocylindria; order QHBO01; family QHBO01; genus JACDBZ01. The sequence continues at coordinate 3,651 of JBHENV010000162.1, read as the reverse complement.
AGCACGCTTGCGACCGACCAACCAAGCGTGAAAGCGGAGATCTCCGTACGCTTTCGCCAGCGGCAGATATGCGCTGAGCTGCCGTCGGATCGGCCGTCTTCCAGGTGGCGATCAGTCACCGACATGCTCGGCGAGGAGGTGCTCGTGGTGCTCGACCGATGACAGCAGGCATCGTCAACGTTCGCGGCAGATCGAACGACGCCTCGTTCACCGACGTGATCGCTTCGTCTTCCGCCGAGGTACAGGGACTGGCGCGGGCCGTTCGGGACCTCGTCTTCGACATCCTGCCTGCGACCGTCGAGGTGGTCTGGCCACGACAGGGCTCTGTCGGCTGGGGCACCGGCGCCAGGAAGTTCACCGAGCAGTTCGCGTATCTGATGCCGTTCAAGCGCCATGTGACCCTCGGCTTCTACCGCGGCGGTGAGCTGCCTGACCCCGATGGCCTGCTGCCAGAGCAGGACAACCGGCAGGTGTCCGGCACCCTGTCGATGCGAAGCCTCAAGCTCAGGTCGGTCGACGAGGTGCGGCGCCCGGCGCTGCGGGCGCTCATCGAGGCATCGACCCGCACCGGGGTGCCGCCGCCCGCGGCTCGATGACCAGGCGCCGCATCGGGTCGAGGAGCGTCGCGCGCGGCTCGGCGTCCGGCACCGGCTGGCGGCCGGTGCGCGAGCCTCCTCGATGGCGCACGCCTGGAGGCGTGGCTCGGACCGACTCGCGTATCCGGGAGCTTCCCGACGCCAGTCGAGGTCGCGCTACGATCCTGAGGCTGCGTCCTCGGCTGCCCCGCCGGAGGTGCGATAATCGAGGGCAATGACGCTCACCAAGAAATCCGAAACCCGTCCGGCGCCGAACTCGTGGGGCCTGGCCGCAGGCGACAATCCCTGGGAGTACGCTCCGGCGCCCGAAGCGACGGACCACATTCGCATCGAGCCCGAGTACGGCCTCTTCATCGGTAACGAGTTCGCCCACTCGAAGCCGCGCAGGACGTTCACCGTCATCAACCCGGCCACCGAGGAGCCGCTGTCGAAGGTGGCCCATGCCTCGAAGGCGGACGTGAACCGTGCGGTCAGCGCCGCTCGAGAGGCGCATCGGTCTGCCTGGTCGAAGCTTCCGGGTCGCGAGCGCGCGAAGTACCTGTACCGGATCGCGCGCATCATGCAGGAGCGCGCGCGAGAGTTCGCCGTCGTCGAGAGCATGAACTCCGGCAAGCCGATCAAGGAGTCGCGCGACGTCGACGTGCCGCTCGCCGCGGCCCACTTCTTCTACTACGCCGGCTGGGCCGACAAGCTCGAGTACGCCTTCCCGAACCGCGACCCGCGCTCGCTCGGCGTGGCGGCGCAGGTCATTCCGTGGAACTTCCCGCTGCTCATGTTGGCCTGGAAGATCGCGCCCGCGCTCGCCGCCGGCAATACCGTCGTCCTCAAGCCCGCCTCCACCACCCCGTTGACCGCCTACCTGTTCGCCGATGTCGTACGCCAGGCCGATCTGCCGCCGGGCGTCGTGAACATCATCACCGGGCCGGGCGAGATCGGCATGGAGCTGGTCACCCATCCCGACGTCAGCAAGGTGGCGTTCACCGGTTCGACCGCGGTCGGCAAGATGATCGCCCGACGGTTGGCCGGGAGTGGCAAGAAGGTCACGCTCGAGCTGGGCGGCAAGGCCGCCAACATCGTCTTCGACGACGCGCCCCTCGACCAGGCGATCGAGGGCATCGTCAACGGCATCTACTTCAACCAGGGCGAGGTCTGCTGCGCCGGCAGCCGTCTCTTCGTGCAGGAGAGCGTGTACGAGCCGCTCATCGACAAGCTCAAGGCACGGCTGGGCACGCTGCGCGTCGGAGACCCACTCGACAAGAACACCGACGTCGGGGCCATCAACTCCGCCGGCCAGCTGGCCAAGGTGCAGGAGCTGGTGGAGTCCGGGATCGCGGAGGGCGCCGAGATCTTCCAGCCGGACTGCGAGCTCCCGGATCGGGGCTTCTTCTTCCGGCCCACCCTCTTCACCGGCGTGTCGCAGTCGCATCGGATCGCGCAGGAGGAAATCTTCGGCCCGGTGCTGTCGGTCCTCACCTTCCGAACACCCGATGAGGCGATCGAGAAGGCGAACAACACCCCGTACGGGCTCTCGGCAGGGGTCTGGACGGAGAAGGGGAGCCGCATCTTCAAGATGGTCAATGCGATGAGTGCCGGTGTCGTCTGGGCGAACACCTTCAATCGCTTCGATCCAACCTCGCCGTTCGGCGGCTACAAGGAATCGGGGTATGGGCGCGAGGGCGGCATCCACGGCCTCGGCGCGTACCTCGACCTATCCGGCACCAACGGCACGAACGGCACGAACAGCCGATGACCGCCGTGAGCGGATGGTCAACCGCATCGCCGCCTGATCCTGCCAGGTGCTGCGCCGGCACCGATGGGGACGGTACGTTGGCGAACTCGAGCCGACTCGCGCTGCTGGGCACCGGGCCGAGCGGGCATGGGCGGGCACGGCCGGATCCAGCCACATGACCGCGCCGAAGTCGGTGCGGGCCACAACGAGGCGGAGACGGGCATCGGTCCTGGACCAGCGCGCTGCCCAGCCGTTGGCGACCACCAATGGTGCGCAGGCCCGGGGCGGGGACCGCATCGGCGTGCGCAAGACATACAAGCTCTACATCGGTGGCGCCTTTCCCCGCACGGAGTCGGGTCGTGCATATGAGGTGTTCGGCGCGAAGGGTGAGCTGCTCGCCAACGCGAGCCGCGGAACCCGCAAGGATGTTCGGGAGGCGGTTCGGGCGGCGCGCCAGGCGTTCGGCGGCTGGTCCGCAAAGACCGCGTACAACCGTTCTCAGATCCTCTACCGCATCGCCGAGCTCATGGAAGGACGGCGCGAGCAGTTCGTCGCGGAGGTGATGGCCGCGGAGGGGATCTCCCGCGTTCGGGCGGCGCGCGGCGTCGACGCCGCCATCGACCGCTGGGTCTGGTACGCCGGCTGGGCCGATAAGTATCCGCAGATGATCGGCAGCGTGAACCCGGTCGCCGGCTCGTACTTCAACTTCAGCGTGCCGGAGCCGACCGGCGTGGTCGGGATGATCGCGCCCGAGCACTCGTCGCTGCTGGGTCTCGTGAGCCGGCTCGCCCCGATCATCGTCAGCGGCAACGCGGCGGTGATCATCTCCTCCGAGACGCGCCCGCTGCCTGCCGTTACGCTCACCGAGGTGCTCGCCACGTCGGACGTGCCCGGCGGCGTGGTCAACCTCATCACCGGTTTGCGGCGGGAGCTCGTCGGGCACCTCGCCGGCCACATGGACGTCAACGCGCTCGACGCGTTCGGGGCAGCGGCGCAAGAGGCGGCTGGCCTCGAGGAGATCGCCGTCGAGAACGTCAAGCGCTTCGTGCGTCCGCCGTCAAGTCTCGACCGGTACGACTGGCTATCGGAGCGCGCGCAGTCGCCATATCTGATCGGCGAGTTCGTGGAGATCAAGACCGTCTGGCACCCCATCGGCGCCTGATCCACGTCCACCGGCACTTGGCGTGTCCGGGGCGGCAGCGGTTCGCGCCGGATTCCGCGGAAGTATCGGTTAATCCCTGGCATGAAGCGCACGCTCGGGCGGGCTTCCGGCTCATGCCGCACCGAAATATCGGCGAGTCCCGGCGCGGCATGGCCTCTGGGCCA
>JBHENV010000161.1:0-3494 GCA_046261895.1 Candidatus Limnocylindria bacterium | reverse complement strand
GCGGACGGCTGGACCTCACCCCGCGCGCCGCGCGGAAGCTGGGCTTGCGGGCGCTGACCGACATCTTCAGCCGGCTTCGGCGCGAGGGCTTCGGCGGTCACGCGCTGCCGCGCCCGGGGCGCGGGGGCGAGCCGACGAAGGAGACGAAGGCCTACGAATTCGGCGACCCCTTCGCGATCGACATCAACCGCACCCTGTTCAACGCCATGGCGCGCGGTGGGGTCGGGACGCCCGTCGTCATCGGTCCGGACGACTTCGAGGTGGCGCGCTCGGAAGAGACGGTCGTCTCCTCCACCGTCCTGCTGCTCGACATGAGCCGCTCGATGCTGCTCCGCGGCTGCTCATCGGCGGCCAAGAAGGTCGCGATGGCGCTGCACACGCTCATCCACACCAAGTACCCACGGGATCGGCTCTTCGTGGTCGGCTTCGCCTACTACGCCCGTCAGCTCAAGCCCGAATCGATCCCGACCCTCAGCCCGTACGAGTTCGAGTACGGCACCAACCTTCAGCACGCCCTCATCATCGCCCGGCAGCTGCTTGGCCGATCTCACGGCGGCAACAAGGAGATCGTCGTCATCACCGATGGCGAGCCGACGGCGCACATCGACAACGGCCAGGTCGAGTTTGCCTACCCGCCCACCCTGCGCACCGTCCAGTCCACGCTGCGCGAGGTGGGCCGATGCACTCGAGAGGGGATCGTGATCAACACGTTCATGCTCGAGCGATCGCGGTATCTCTCCGAGTTCGTCGACCTCATGTCGCGCATCAACCGCGGTCGCGCCTTCTACGTGGAGCCGGAGCACCTCGGCGAGTACGTGCTGGTCGACTACGTCAACAAGAAGACGAAGCGGGTCGCCTAGGGCAACCGTCGGCCAGGCCGTGCCGGTCGGGTACCGTGGCGTCATGCCGGAGTGGGATCCCGAGACTGAGGTCGCCGCGGACCGAGCCCGCGCGCTGATCGAAGCGCAGTTTCCCGAGCTGCGCGGCGTGGGCGTCAGGGAGGTGGCGGCTGGCTGGGACAACGTCGTCCACCTCGTCGATGAGCGGTGGGCGTTTCGCTTCCCGCGGCGCGAGATCGCGGTCGCCTGGGTCCATCGCGAGATCGCCGTTCTGCCATGTCTGGCCGAGCACCTGCCGCTGCCGATCCCCGAGCCACGCTTCGTTGGCGCGCCGACGGATGAGTATCCGTGGCCCTGGTTCGGGGCGGCATTCCTGCCGGGCGTCGAGCTGGCCGAATCGGGGCTACCGGACGAGGGACGGGTTGAGCTTGGGGTATCGCTAGGCGGGTTCCTCCGCGCGCTTCACGCTCCGGGGCTCGCGTCTCGGGTCGGATCATCGCTGCCGGTGGATCCGATGCGGCGCGCCGATATGGGATTCCGCATCCCGCACGCTCGCCGTCGCCTCGACCAGGTGATCGAGGCCGGTCTGTGGCGGTCGACCGATGCGGTCGAGCGGCTGCTGACCGACGCGACGGGTCTGCCGCCACCGTCCAGGACGCTGGTGCTGCACGGCGACCTGCACGCGCGCCACGTCCTGGTGGACGGAGCCGGCCGAGCGACCGGGGTCATCGACTGGGGCGACGTGTCGGCAGGCGACCCGAGCGTCGACCTGTCCATCGCCTACGGCTCTTTGGTTGGCGATGCGCGCGCGGCCTTCATCGATTCGTACGGGCCGGTCGATCGGCTCACGGAGCTGCGCGCCCGCGTGATCGCCGTCTTCCTTGGCGCCGCGCTGCTGCTGTATGCCGCGGACCATGGGATGAGCGCCTTGCGTGACGATTCGGAGCGATCCCTCGAGCGCGCGGCAACCTAGCGGCCACGACTCGCGTCGCGCTCGTTGCCGCGCTTGAAGTTGCCGGTCGCGCGGGCCATGAGCTGCTGCGCAGCGGCATCATCGGCGGATGCAATCCTGGTCGCGAACCGCTCGGCCACTCGACCACGGAGGAGGGTGACCGGCGCCCCGTGGTACTGGATCACGATCGCGCCATCGGCACGGGTGCGCCAGCTGAAGGGCTCGTCGGCAAGCGGATCGAGTTGCTCCACGACGGGAACGATACCCCCAAGTGGCACAATCGATACCGTGAAGATCGGCGTCCAGCTTCCGGAGGTCGAGCGCGTCGTGCGCTGGCCGGAGCTGCGCGAGATGGCGGTCACCGCTGAGGCGATCGGCCTCGACTCGGTCTGGGTCGGCGACCACCTCCTCTACCGAAATGACGGGCTCCCGTCGCGCGGACCGTGGGAGGCCTGGTCGACGCTTGCGGCGCTGGCGACGGTGACGGAACGTGTCGAGCTCGGCCCGCTCGTGGCCTCGACGAGCTTCCACAACCCGGCCATGCTGGCCAAGAAGGCGGCCGCGATCGACGAGATCAGCGACGGACGGCTCATCCTGGGCCTGGGCGCCGGCTGGAACGAGGTGGAGTACGCGGCGTACGGATTCCCGTTCGACCATCGTGTCAGCCGTTTCGAGGAGGCGTTCACCATCATCCGCCTGCTCCTCTCCACCGGCCGCTGCGACTTCCACGGGACCTACTACCAGCTCGACAATGCGGAGCTGCTGCCGCGCGGTCCGCGTCCGGATGGCCCGCCGCTGATGATCGGCTCCATCGGCGAGCGAATGCTGCGCATCGCGCTCCCGCATGTCTCATCATGGAACGCCTGGTCGGCGTGGTTCGGCAACAGCCTCGAGGGGTACCTGCCGATGTGCGATCGCGTCGATGCGGCCTGCGTCGAGGCGGGCCGGGACCCGACCGAGGTCGAGCGCACCCTGGCCCTGCTCGTCGCCTTCTCCGGGGCCGTCGGGCGCGGGTCGGCCGTGAGCGAGGCCCCCTTCGAGCCGATCGACGGGGCAGCCGAGAGCCTGGTTCCCACGCTCCGGGGCTTCGCCGCGGCCGGCGTCGGCCACGTCCAGCTGGTGCTGGATCCGATCACGGTCGAGTCGATCGCCGCCCTGGAGCCGACGTTGAGCGTGCTCGCCGGCTGATACCATCGAGCGGATGGAAGCCAGCGCCGACGGCAGCGATTCGACCATGGCGATCGGCCGCTCCGGCAGGCTGGAGGCTGCCGCGCTTGAGGCGGGGGGCGACCACGCCGTGCTCGTCCGGGAGGCCGGGGGCCAGGCTCGCAATCGGGCCCTGCTGACGACCGACAAGCGCGCCACCGGCGAGCGACTGGTGGTCATGCCGCTCGACGAGGAGGTCGAGGTGCGGGTCGACGGCGACGCGCTGGCCGTCTGGCTCGGCAGCGGCCTCGTCGGCGATGTCCCGAGGCAGCACCACGCCCTCGCGCCGACGAGGGTGCCACCATGGGCCAGCATGGTCGGCGGCGCGCTGCTGATCACCGTGCTGACCTTCGCCGTCATCGGTTCGGCGGTCGTCTTCGCTTGGCTGACGAGACTGTTCACGTGAGCGACGAGGGGCGGATCGAGATCCCGGCCACCGGGCTCGCGGCGATGCGAATCGGGCTCGAGTTCGGCGACACGGCGGACTTCGTGCATTC
>JBHENV010000160.1:0-13900 GCA_046261895.1 Candidatus Limnocylindria bacterium | reverse complement strand
CGGCTGCATGGCGGTCTCCAGCGGCACGTTCGAGGTGTAGCCGCCTTCCGCGTGGAAGATGACGAACCGCGCAGTCGACGTCGGGCGAGCGACCTCGGCGATGTGGCGGAATGCGACGCCCTCCCAGCGTGTGTCGAGCTTCGACCAGCGCGTCACGCAGTGGATGTCGAGCGTCTGCTCCGCGACGGGCAGTGACCGGAACTGCGCCCACGCTAAGCTGAACGGCTCCTCCACCTCACCCCAGACGCGGAAGTCCCACCCCGACAGGTCGCCGTACTCGGGGACTCGCCCGAAGTGGAGGACGGGAAACTTCTCGGTGAGCACCTGGCCAGGCGGCACGCGTTCGGCGAGCTCCGGCGCCACGTTGCGCTTCTGCCACGGGAAGACCATCGGCGTCAGCGTGATCGGTTCTCCACCGAAATCAAGCCCCGGCTACGAGTCTGCCCTCTGACGAGCGCGTCGCTGTCGATGCGGCCTGTCGAGCCGCTCTCGACGTCGGGCATCGGGCCATGTCCCGGGCACCGATCACGACGCACAGCATCGCGCCACCGATGAGGAACAGTCCCGCCGTTCCCGGCGCGACGCCGATGAATGCGCGCAAGGTTCTTCTTCCTGCGAACATCGTACGCCTCGTCCGCGTCCCCGCCTAGACTCGACCCGGCATGGCACCGCCCGTCTCGAGTCCGTTCTCCGATCTCGCGGCCACTGCCGAGGCGGTCGGCCGGACGAGGAGCAAGAACGCCAAGCGCGACCTGCTCGGCGTGTACCTGCGGGAGCTTCCGGTCGATGACCTGGTGCCAGCCTGCGCCTTCTTTGCCGGCCGCCCCCTCGCCGATCCGACCGCAAAGCTCGGCATGGGATGGGTCCAGCAGGGCGCTGCCCTGGCCCGCGCCAGCGGCACCGACGAGGACGCGACACGCACGGCCTACCTGCGCCACTCGGATTTCGGCGATGCTGCGGCGGAGCTCATGGCCGGAGCCGAGCCATCCGGCGCGTCGCTGACGGTCGCAGACGTGGCCGGAACGTTCGCAGCCATCGCGGCGGCGGGAGGGTCAGAGCAGCGTGTCGGCCTCCTCCGGGATCTGTTCGGGCGTGCCACCGCGGCCGAGGCGCGGTTCATCGGGAAGATCTCGTCTCGCGAGACGCGGATCGGCCTGCGGGAAGGGCTCCTCGAGGAGGCGGTCGCCACCGCGTTCAGTGCCGACCTGGGGGGAGTCCGGCGAGCGCATATGCTGACCGGCGAGATAGGCGAGGCCGCGTTGCTGGCGCGCGACGATCGCCTGGGCGAGGCCTCGCTCCACCTGGGGCGGCCGATCCGCTTCATGCTCGCCACCCCGGTGGCCGATGCCGTCGAGGTCATGCGGCGCGTCGGCGACGAGGCGTGGATCGAGGACAAGTACGACGGCATTCGCGCTCAGCTGCACCTGGAGGCCGATGGGACCGTCCGCCTCTTCAGCCGTGACCTCAACGACGTCACGCGCTCGTTCCCCGAGATCGTCGAGGCCGCCGCGGCGCTGCGCACGGATGCGCCGCTCGTCATCGATGGGGAGCTGGTCCCGTGGCGGCAGGGTGCGGTGCTGGACTTCGCGTGGCTCCAGACCCGGCTTGGACGCGTGCGCCCGTCGCGCCAGCTTCTCGACGAGGTGCCGGTGGTGCTCGTGGCGTTCGACCTGCTGCATGCCGGCGGTGAGGACCTGCTCGAGACGCCGCTGCGCGAGCGTCGGTCTCGGCTCGGGGCGCTCTCCCTGCCGGATCGCACGGGTGAGCGGCTGCTGCTGGCGCACCTCGCCTCCGCCACCTCGCCCGCCGAGGTGGACCGCCACTTCGACGACGCGCGCGAGCGGCACAACGAGGGGCTGATGATCAAGGACCCAGACTCCGTCTATCAGCCCGGACGTCGAGGGCTCGGCTGGCTGAAGCTCAAGAAGGCGCTCGCTACGCTCGATTGCGTCGTGATCGGCGTCGAATGGGGACACGGCAAGCGGCGCGGCGTGCTGTCGGACTACACCTTCGCCGTCCGCGAGACCGATGCGCCCGAGGCGCGGCTGCTGACGATCGGCAAAGCCTACACCGGGCTGACCGACGCCGAGATCGCCGAGATGACCGAGCGCTTCCACGCGATCACGCTGCAGGACTTCGGGCGCTATCGGTCCGTGGTGCCGGAGGTGGTGGTCGAGATCGCGTTCGATCGAATCATGCGCTCGGCGCGCCATCGGTCCGGCTTCGCCATGCGCTTCCCGCGTATCGTCCGCATTCGCGACGACAAGAGTCCGGCCGAGATCGACACGCTGCCCGCCGTCGAGACTCTCTTCACCGACCAGGCGACCGGCAGGATCCTCCTCGCCACCGGGTCGGGCGGCGAGACCGAGCGCATCGCCGCGACCGGCGAGGCGGAGAGCTGAGCCAGCATCAGTGCATGAGCCAGTCCGAGCTTCCCGAGCACGTCGCCCGGAATCGTGCGTACTGGGACGAGGTCAACGCACCGCTGTGGCCGGGCGAATCTGGCGTCGAGTTCTACCTCGGGTACGAGGATTGGATCCGGTTATTGCGCGCCAACGGCTTCGAGGTCGTCGACCTCATCGAGATCAAGGCACCCGAGGGCGCGGAGAGGGAGCAGCTGGTGGACCCGGAGTGGGCGCGCAGGTACCCGGCCGACCAGATCTGGAAGGTGCGCAAGGCCGAGCGAGCCGGCTAGTCCCGCGTGGAGCCGCTCAGGCCGACGGTCGCGTCGGGGAGGTCGAAGCGGACCGGGACAGCGGCGCGTCGGCAGCATCCAGCACGGTGGCCAGGAAGGCCGCGGCAGCCTCCGGATCGAGGCGTCGCGCGCGACCGATCGAGTTGCCCCACCACGGCCCGTTGTCAAGCGTGACGATCTCGTCGTCCGGCTCCTCGAGGGTCACCCGCGACGCTCGCAGTGGGAAGGCCACCGTGCCGCGCACCGGGACGTGCGGCATCCCAGACTCGGATGCCCATCGGCCGACGCCCTCCGCGAGGGCGACGGCCTCGAAGCTCGGATTGGTCCGACAGCGGATCCACCCGCCCCGGCGGCCGGCATGGAACTCCCAGGCCCGGCCGCGGACCCGGTAGCGCCCCTCCCAGTCACGGACCGTCAGCGCGCGGATCCCGGCCGGTCCCAGGAGCAGGCCATCCAGCCGAGCCGCGTCCCGGACGGGCAGCCGCGGGCTGAGGACGAGGGCGTAGCCGTCATCGAAGATCGGCGCCAGGAGCGACTCCAGCAACTCGGCCGCCGATCGCAGACGGTCGGACGACATGGCGCGTCCGAGCCAGGCGACGCCGACGCCGAGACCCACGGCGGCCGTGCTGGCCATGACGCCGGTGGCCGCCACGGTGGGTCCGCCCGCGAGGAGAGCCAGCTCAGCGGCCAATACGCCGGTCGCGAGCATGCTGAGCGCCAGTAGCAGCGGGCGGCGTCGCCGATGCCTGGCGAGCATGGCCGGGCGGATTACCCGCATCGTTCCGTCGCCCGCTCCGCTAGCCTCCCGGTATGCCGAACACGATCACCGCAACCGTCGACCCTGCTCGCAGCCGGGTCGAGGCCCGAACCGAGCACGAGCATCGCATCAGCATGGACGCCGATCCGCCGGAGGGCGAAGACTCCGCCGCGGGGCCGAAAGAGGCGCTGCTGGCGGCGCTGGCGGGATGCACCTCGATGGACGTGGCGAGCCTCCTGCGCAAGAAGCGGCAGGTCGCCGAGACCTACGAGATCGAGGTGAGCGGAGAGACGACGGATGCCCACCCCAGGGTATTCACCACCATCACGGTCGAGCACCGGCTGAGCGGCGCGGTCGAGGCGGAGGCGTTGCGCCGGTCGATCGAGCTGTCGGCGACTCGCTACTGCCCGGTCAGTGCGATGCTCTCGGCGGTCGCCACGATCGAGCATCGGTATCAGCTCACCTCGGAGGATGGAACCAGCCAGGAGGCTCTCGTCGTGGTCACCGGGCCATCCGGCACGCGCGTTTCGGAGGATCGGCCGGTCCCCGTTCACGACGCCGTGCGGAGCTCCTGACCTCGGTCGAGCGCCTGCTGGACCGCGGCGCCGAACGCGTCGAGATCGAATGGCTTCGCGACGACCGGACCGATCGAGGCAAGCTCTGCGAGTCGTTCGCGACTGGCGGCCGAGACGATGATCGCGGGGATTCCCGGCCAGGCGCTGCGCAGCAGCTCGGTGATGTCGCCGCCGTCTCCGTCGGGCAGCATGACGTCCACGACCATGAGATGCGGCAGGGCGACGTCCATCAGGTCGCCCAGCTCGACGATCCGCGTGCAGGTGATCACCACGAATCCCATGTCGCGCAGCAGATCGGCCTCGAGGGCTGCGATATCGGGATCATCCTCGAGGACGTAGGCGCGGAGGGCCGTGGGGTTCATTGCCGACAGTTTCACGGCGCCGGTGCCAGAGGTCCATGGTACCGATGGGCTACCCGGGCGACTTGCAGCGGGGTTGTACCATCAGCGCCCGCGTTCGAGCACCGCATGGCACGGCGGCGCTGAACGCGCTGAACAGGAGCACGAGACGTCCTATGGCGCGATCGATGTGGCGGGGGGCAATCCAGTTCGGACTGGTGACCATCCCGGTGAAGCTGTACCTGGCGACCGAGCAGGGCGGCATCGGCTTCAACCTGCTCCATGCCAGCTGCCTGAACCGGATCCAGATGAAGGTCTACTGCCCGTACCACGACGAGGTCATCTCGCGATCGGAGACGGTTCGCGGGTACGAGTGGAGCAAGGGCAAGTACGTCGTCGTGACCGAGGAGGACATCGACTCGGTTCCGCTGAAGACGATGCGCGCCATCGAGATCGAGATGTTCGTGGCGGCCACGCGCGACAACCAGGGCACGCAATTCGTGAAGCAGGCCTATTACCTGGAGCCGGAGCAGATTGGCGCCAAGGCGTTCTACCTCCTCAAGTCGGTGCTCGCGGAGCAGAGCAAGAGCGCCATCTGCAAGATCGTTCTCAAGGATCGTGAGCAGCTGGCGGCACTCAACCCGTTCAGCAACAGCATGCTGCTGACGACGCTGCATTGGCCGGATGAGGTCCGCTCCATGGAGGAGCTCAACCTGCCGGAGGACCAGATCGAGATCAAGGCTTCCGAGAAGAAGATGGCCGAGCAGCTGGTCGCCAGCATGACCGGCGACTTCAGCGCCGATGAGTACCACGACGACTACCGACAGGCGCTCATGGCAGTGATCGAGCGCAAGGTGGCGGGGGAGAAGCCTGAGCCGGCAACCCGGACGGAGCCGACCAATATCACCGATCTCATGGCGGCCCTCGAGGCCTCGGTGGCCGCGGCTCGTTCGGATCGCAAAGCGGCCAAGGCCGAGGCGGTTGACGAGGAGGCTGAGGCACCTCGCCAGCGCCGACGCAAGACGGCCTGACGCGGCGGGCCGTGCCCGGACAGCAGCTCGACCTGTCGATCCCGCCCATCGATGGCGGTCGCCTGCCGGCGCGCGTGGCGCCGATGCAGCCGGGCGAGGGGATCGCCCCGTTCGACGATCCGGCTTACCTGTTCGAAGCGTGGTGGCCCGGGATTCGCGCCCAGGCCTGGATCGAGGACGGCCTCCTCACTCGCCTGCGAGCCGAGGGCCTGGCCGATGCGCTGACGGCCTTCGGGGAGCTCGTCGAGGAGCTGCCCGAGCGTCTCATGGAGGACGGCGTCGTGCTCGACGGATGGCTGCTGGCGCTCGACGAGGGCGGCTGGCTCGATACGGAGCTGCTCCGCCTTAGGCTCGCGGGGGACCGTCACGCGGGCCGCCCGGCGTTCGTCGCCTCGGACCTGTTGTGGAGCGGCGGCAGCGACTGGCAGCGGCGCCCGTTCGCGTCGCGTCGCCAGCGGCTCCAGGCGGTGCTGCTCGACGGCGACCGCTGCGTCGTCTCCCACGCACTGCGCGGCGAGGGGACCCTGCTGGCGGAGGCGTTGGCCCGCTTCGGGTTGGACGCCATCTCAGCTCGACGGCTCGACGCCCGGTATCGAGCCGGCAATGCGGGGGACGCGTGGTTGCGCGTGCCGCTCGTTCCGGAGCCCGTCACCGAGCGGCCCCGGTTGGCCCTCATCCAGAGGCTGCCGCTGCCCGATGATCCGGCCTAGGGCAGGATCCGCTGGAGCGTCCACGGAAACGGAGGACGCGTGGCCAGGCGAACGGCGGAGCGCACGAAGCCGTCGAGCGGGTAGGCCCGGAAGCTGCCGATGTCGAATACCACACGCGGGACGGGAACCGTGAGGTTGCGCTCGGGAAACGGCCGCCCTCGGACCGTTGACGCCACCTCGGCCGCATCGTCGATCGGCATCTCCCACGCGTCGCGCAGGATGACGTTGATGTCGTGGGTCCGGATGTCATCGGGTCGCTCATCGAGCGCCCGCGCCAGCCATCGTTCCGCCTCGGGTCGCTGACCGACTGCCGCATGCGCCAGCGCTCGGACCGCGGGATCCGCAACGTCGGCGGGCTGGATCGGCTCGCCGGTGGCATGACGCGCCAGCAACAGGTTGAGCTGCCACGACGCATCGGAGATGTCGGGGATGGTCCCCGCTCCGATGGCGACCGTTCGCGGCCACTCGACCACGAACGAGGTCGCCGGCTGCGTTAGGAGCGAGAGCCGGTACGCCCCGTCGGCGGCCTCCGTTGCGCCGAGGCGATCCAGGACGAGCGCCGCGTTGAGCAGCTCCGGCGCGGAGTTCCGCGCCGTGGCGGCCGCCCGGTCCGCCGCCTCACGCGCGCAGCTCGCGTCACCGCCGACCTCGCAGAGCAGCGCCAGATTGGTCCAGGCAGTCGCATCACCGGGGTTGTGCCGCGTGGCTTCCTCGGCGGCGGCGACCGCGAGTTCCGAGCGTCCGGCCCCCTCGGCGGCCACCGCCAGGGCACGCGGGCCGGCGGGATGCCATCGGTCGATCTCCACCGCTCGCGCCAGCCCGTCGGTCGCTCCGCCCCAATCGGCGTGCACCGCCCGGTCGATGCCGGCGCGGTAGGCGATCGCCCCGGCATCGGCGACGATCATGGCCCCGACCAGTACGACCGCGATGGCACCCGAGCCGCCGAGCACGCCGGCGCGTTGCCAGCGCCGTCCAAACCGGATTGGCGCCCAGGTGACGGCGCCCGCGTCAAGGAGCGCCACGGCGACGAGCAGGATCGCCAGCAGGTTGAAGCCCGGGAGGAAGGTGAGGTCTTCGAACAGGCCGCCGATGCCGAGGCCGACCAGCACGACCGCCGACGTTCGCCCGACTCGCGTCCGGCTGCGCCACGGGCCGGCGACGACGGCGATGGTCCCCACCAGGAGCAGGGCGGCGGCGAGCCCGACGACCCCGGCGTCACCGAGCACGCCGAGGGGAAGGTTGTGCGAATGCGGCTGGCGGACCGGATAGGAGAAGTCGGCGGCGGCCGCCTGGCGGGCGTAGGGCATGAACCCGGGGCCGATGCCGAGGAACGGATCGCTGCTCCACGCCGCGAGGGTGTCGCGCCACAGGCCACCGCGATAGAGGAGCGAGGTCACCGCCGTGAGGCGCGGCAGCACGAGCAGCAGCACCAAGACGCTGGCGGCGATCGCGCCGCCGCCCAGGGCCAAGGTCCGGGGCGTCAGGCGTCGCGGGACCCGGACTACGTGGCGCTGCCGCCACGCCCAGGGAAGAACCCCGATCGCCACGCCGCCGGCAATTGCCAGCCAGGCGGAGCGCGATCCGGACAGGACGACGAGCGGGATGCCGACCACCGCCAGGCCGATGCGCACCGCCCGCCGCAGCCATGGCGGGTCGATCAGTCCCGCCAGCGCCCATGCCGGTATCAACACGAAGGGCGGCACCGCGACCGACCCGAACGGCGTCACCTCCGATGGCAGACGCAGTGGTGGCAGGCCCGGTGCGCCGACCGCGACCCACTCGATGCGACGCGCCAGGAGTGTTGCCAGGGTCGGGATGGAGAGGAGCAGGATCGGCACACTCGTCACCAGGCCGACCCAGCTCGGGCGATGCCGCACCGCCAGCAGGGCGACGGGCAGCATGGCGGCGAAGGCGACGATGGCCCCCATGGCTCGCAGGCTCATGCCGACGTTGACCGCGCTCACGGTCGCCAACCCGATGGCGGCAAGCAGTCCGAGCAGCGGCAGGTCGAGTGGGGTCCGCGGCATCGGGTGTCGACGGATGGCGAGCGCGCAGACGCCGAGGATCGTGCCGATGGCGAGGAGATGGAGGATGAGCTGAGCGCGTGCGTCCCACAGCGCGCCGTCCCAGCCCAGGTAGCCGAAGACGGCGAGTGCTGTGCCGAGAGCGAGCCACTCGAGCGCAGAGCGGGCACGAGCCCAGGCGATCGCTTCGGTGGGCCTCATCCTCGGGCGTCGAGGCGATCGAGCGCGTGCTCGAGCTTGGAGCGGGGTTCCGGGACGAGGCCCTCGATGGTGGCCAGCTCCTCGCCAAGGGCGTCGAGCTCCGAGCCAGCGTCCGGCGACGATGCGTCGAGCTCGAGCTCGACCACGAACAGCTCGCCGAGGTCGACGCCATCAGCGCTCATTCTGACGCGATCGAGGGTGAGCGTTCCTATCGACGTGCCGTCCGCCAGCGTTACGCTGCGCTCCGTACGCTGCTGGTCGAGACGCAGTCGCTCGGCGAGCGGCCGTCCCGCGCGAAGCGTGGCGAGCAGGTCCAGTGCCGGGCTCGGCGGCCAGGCGTCCGCGTCGATCATCGGCGTCGCCGGACCCTCGATCTCCGGCCGCCGGTGGTACCAGCCCGCACGCTGCTCGTCGGGCGGTCCCTTCAGCGAGATCCTGGTCGTTCCCTCCCGTGAGCGGAGGCGGCAGGCCCAGCGGACGGCCGCGAGCCGACCGTCGGCGGTGTCGAGGTACCGATCGATCTCCTCCACCGCGCGTGGGCTCCCGAGCACCGCCCGGCCGAGCCGCGGGCAGGTGGCCAGTGCAACGAGCGGTTCGGCTGATGCGGCGCGGAACCTGGCCTCGATCTCAGTCGGCATAACGCGCGGCCGCGTCACGCACTGCCCCGGCGACGTTCTCGCGCAGCGAGGGCGGTTCGAGGACCTCGACCCCATCTCCCCAGGACAGAATCCACGGCGTGATCTCGACCGTGCCGGCCACCGTCACCGTCAGCTCCACGCCGCCGTCCTCGAGCTCGATCAGCTCCTGCGATCGATGCCAGACTGCCTCCCGCACCCGGTGCGCCACCGAGGTGTCGAAGCGCAGCCGCACCCGTTCGGTGGGAGTGGAGTCGGACGACCAGATGCCCCACGATTTGGCGAGCCAGGCGTCCGGATCGAACGTCGCGGGAATCTCGTAGCGATCGGTCGTGAGCGTGGCGCTGCGGATGCGCTCGACCTTGTACGTCCGCATCGCATCGGCCGGCTCGTCGAACCCGATGAGGTACACGCTCCGCAGCGCCGCATCGGGCTCCAGGAAGTACGGGTGCACGCGGGTCCGCTTCTCGACGCCGGTGCCCGGGTCGTAGGTCAGCCCCACGACGCGGCCCTCGGCCCAGCCGCGAGCCACCGCCGCGAAGCTGCGGGTGAACGGCTCGTTCGACTCGTGGTCGGCGGCGGCGAGCATCGTCGTCGCCACGTGCCGCGCGATCGGCTGCGGCAGCGCGTCGGCAAGCTTCGTGAAGGCGCTCACCACCGCGGCGTCGTACTGGTCGCTCCAGCGCGCGATGAGCCGTGAGGCAAGGAAGAGGACGATGGCCTCCGGCACGGAGAGCCGCAGCGGCGGCAGGAAGAACTTGCGTTCGATCCCGTAGTGACCGCGACCGGCCTGGAAGACCGGGACACCGAGCTCCTCGTCCAGGGCGTTGATGTCGCGGTACACGGTCCGGGTCGTCATGCCGGTGAGACGGGCGATCTCAGTGATCGCCACCCCGCTCTCACCGCTGCCGCGCGAGTACAGGATCGAGGCCACGCTGAGCAGGCGTGCCAGGCGGTCGCGCTTGCGGCCGATCCGCTCGTCGCGCCCATCGTGATCCCATCCGTCCCAATTGTCGCTTTCGGTCATGGCGTGGCTCCGGTGGCCGCCGGCCGCGACGGGTCGGAGGACCAGTCGCTCCACGAACCCTCGTACAGGCGCGCCCCCGTGAATCCGGCCAGCTCCAGCGCCAGCAGGTCGTGAGCGGCGGACAGGCCGGACCCGCAGTAGCCGATCGTCGGCCGGTCCGCGGCCCCCAATCGCGTGTAGCGTTCGCGGAGCGTCGCCGGGGAGAGGAAGCGTCCGTCCTCCCCAAGGTTCTCGGCGAATGGGGCGCTGACCGCGCCGGGGATGTGACCGGCACGCGGATCGATGGGCTCGAGCTCGCCGCGATACCGCTCGCCGGCGCGTGCGTCGAGCAGCAGCGTGCCGCCATCCAGGCGTTCGGCGACCTGGTCCGCGCTCACGACGTCATCGCATGGCGTCCCCGGCATCCAGGTCGAATCCGCGTGGCTCGGCGCATCGCCCGTCAGTGGCAGCCCGGCGCCGGTCCAGGCGTCCACGCCGCCGTCGAGCACCGCGCAGGCACCGTCATGGCCGAAGTGACGGAAGAGCCACCAGAGGCGGGCCGCGATGCCGCCGCCGGCGTCGTCATAGGCCACCACGACATGCTCGTCACCGATGCCCGCCGCGCCGAGGATGCGCGCGAGCTTCCCCGAAGCCGGGATGGGGTGCCGGCCCGGCCCCGCGCCGGGGGAGCTCAGCCCTTGATCGGCATCGAGGAAGACGGCACCCGGAAGGTGGCCTGCCTCGTAGCGCTCCCGCCCGGGCGGTCCGGTGAGCGACCAGCGGACGTCCGCGACACGCAGCGAGGGATCGTTGAGGTGGGCCGCCAGCCAGTCGACATCGACGAGCGGGCCCGGCAGGCGCAGCACGGGCCAATGGTAGCCGTCGCGCATGACGCCCGGCCAGTCCGCTCCAGGGTGTGGGCCTGCTGCGATCAGGTCAGGTAGAAGAAGGCGATCGCCAGGATGACGTACACGCTCACGAGCTGCAGCCCTTCCACCCAGTTGGATCTGCCGTCCAGGGCGATGTAGGCGGCGATCAGGACGCCGACCGCGACCGCGACGACCTCGAGCGGGGTGAAGACGAGCGTCAGCGGGTTGCCGACGATGAGGCCGAAGAAGACGAGCACGGGTGCGGCAAAGAGCGCGATCTGGGTGGCCGAGCCGATCGAGGTGATCAGGCTGAAGTCCATCTTGTTCTTGTAGGCGAGGGTGATGCCGACGACATGCTCCGCCAGGTTGCCGATGACCGGGATGACGATGATGCCGATGAAGAACTCGCTGATCCCGAGCGAGGCCACGGCCGGCTCCAGCGTGTGGACCAGCACCTCGGAGGCGAAGGTCAGCGCCGCGGCGGAGGCGAGGAGGACGCCGAGGGAGAACTTCCAGCTCCAGTCGGGGACCTCCTCCGGCGCATGCATGGCGGTCGGTGACTCGGGCGAGCGCAGGAAGAACCATGTCTGCGCCGCGTACGTGATCAAGAGAAGAATCGCGACCCCGATCGTGAGCGCCTCGACCCGGAAGAATTCCGGATCGCCGGGCGCGGTGCCCTCCCCGCCGCCGATCAGATACGCGAAGGTCGCCGGGACCACGAGACCGATGGTGGCGAGGATGAGCGACGCAGCGTTCATGCCGGTGGCCTCCGCGTCGTATGACTGGATCCCGTTCTTGATGCCACCCGCAAGGAGCGAGGCGCCCAGGACCAGGAGCAGGTTGCCGACGATCGATCCGGTGAGCGAAGCGTGGACGAGCTCGATCTTGTTATCCAGGATCAGGAAGGCGGCGATGATGATCTCACCGACGTTCCCCACCGTCGCATTCATGATGCCGCCGATGCGCGGTCCGGCCGCGATGCCGAGCTGCTCGGTCGCATGGCCAAGCGTGTAGGCGAGGCCCAGGATCGTCAGGGCCGCCACGCCGAACGTCAGTGTGTCATCGGCACCGAGCAGCCGGAGGGCCAGGGTGACGACCGTGCCACCGATCGAGATGGCGTACGCGATCTTGCCGAACATGGCGGCATGGTACCCGTCCCACTCAGGGGTTGGCGCGCAACGTCATGAGCTCTCGCTCGACACGAACGCGGTCGGCCTCGAGCGTGATCTGGTCGAGTGCGTCGGAGACGGGCCGCGCCTGTCCGAGGAGTGCTCCGTGGCGATGCGCCGGGACCGCGCTGCGGATTTGCCCGAGGGTTCGGACGAGCTGCGCGGTCACGATCGGCATCCCGCTCGAGAAGTGGCGCAGCTGGTCGAAGGCGAGGTCGACCAGCGCGGGCCAATCGTCGAATGACGCGATCAGGCGCAGCTGGCCGGCGTCGTCGGCGTGACCCTGCGGCCTGTCCCTTCGGCGTCCCACTTCGACGAGGATCTCGCCGAGCCGGTCGAGGCAGGTGATCGCGGTCGTCGGATCGTTGATCCCCGGCGAGATCGCCTTGGTCCCGATGTCGACCGGCTGCTGGATTCCGAAGCCGATGTCCTGCGTCATCGAGCGCTGGTCGCCGACGGTGAGATGCCGATCGAGCTCTTCGGTCAATTCGTTCGTGACGCGGTCCGCCGGCCAGACCGAGAAGACCGGCGCGTGCTTCTGCACCCAGCGCCCCGGCATCGCTCCCAGCCGCAGGATCACGTCTGCATCCCGCGCCGCGGCGACGATGGCACCGGTGTCGAAATCGGCGAGATAGCCGCTCCTGAGTGCCGGTACCGTCGAGGGTGCATTTCCGAAGAGCGGATCGGATGGACGGTCGATCTCATGAGCGTCGAGCCCGGCCCGCGCCTCGGGAAACGTCCGCTCCGCCGCTGCCAGCGTTTCGGCGGCCACCGCTGCGGCGATCTTCGAGACCTGGATTCCGGTCGCGATGTGGTGGATGAAGTAGATCAACATCCCCAGGGACAGGACCGCCAGGAGGATGGCACCGGTCACGGCGACGTTCGGCACGAAGGCTCCCGAGCCGTCCTCGTTCGCGGTGCGGATGGTTCGCAGCACCAGGAGCGCGTACACGAAGGTCGCCATGAATGTCGCCAGCACGAGCTGGTTGGCCCGATCCCCCATGAATGTTCGGAGGACGCGCGGCGAGAACTGGCTGCTCGACAGGGTGAGCGCCACGATGGTGATCGAGAAGGTCGTGGCGGCCGAGGCGATCACCGTGCTCGCGATCGCCTGCAGCATCCCGCGCGCCCCCTCCGGACCTCCCCCGAAGACGATCGGGAACTGCGACGCAATGTCCGGCCGCAGGCGATCGAGCTGCACGACTGCGATCGACAGGATGATGGCGACGACGACGGAGACTGTCGGCAGGAACCAGAGCGATTGATTTGAGCCGATCGAAGAGCTGCCGGATGAACACCCTCGTCAGCCCGCGGGGCTCGATGAAGGCTCCGCGGACGGCGACTCGGATCGCGGCCCGGGCGGCGACGGAGCGGGGGAGGGAGCCGGCTGACCGGGGAGCGCCTCGACGAGGGCCCGGTTGACGGCATCGTCGACGCCGATCAGCAGGAAGACGTACTCGCCGCTCGACCACGTGTAAACCTGCGTTCCGGCGGCCGTGGCGTTGTCCTCGGGGCGCACCCAGACCCGGTCGCCGGCCACCACGGCCTCCTCCCATGGGTCGGGGTCAAGCCCGGCGATCCCGACGTAGCGGCCGGCGGTGGCGAGGTACGGCTCGAGATCCTCGGTGTCGACCGCATCCCCGTCGACGCGCATGGCGTACAGCGACAGGCGCGGCCCTTCGACGTAGGCCAGCACCAGTGACGCGAATCGATCTCCGATCTCCCCGTACGCCGTCCCGATGTCCCCCGGCGTCAGCGCGAACTCGTCGAAGGGAGCGACCACGACCGGCACCCCGGCGACGGTTTCCGGAATCAGCCCCGCCAGCTCATCGTCCGGCTCGTTCGTGAAGCGCGGCGTCGGCGACGGAGATGGTGTGGGCGTCGGGGTGG
>JBHENV010000159.1:0-3227 GCA_046261895.1 Candidatus Limnocylindria bacterium | reverse complement strand
GACCGGCGTGGGAGCCGGCACGTAGGCGAGGAAGCCGAGGAGGCCCTGGGCTACGCCCTCGGGCGAGACGCGCCGTGGGCCGCGGCCCAGCCGGTCGGGAACGGCGGGAGTCGCGCCGAGGATCGCGTCGACGAGGGAGCGAAGGGCGAGGAGCTCCTCGCGCTCGCGGGCGCGCGATTCGGCGATCTGCTCGAGGGGGCGCGGGTCGTCCTCGGGCTCGGGCGGCGCCGCGTCGAGCCAGCGGATCGCCGCGTCGATCGTCTCCAGGTAGCGGTCGCGCCCCCAGCCCACGCGCAGGTAGCGCAGCCGTCGCGCGAGGCGCTCGCCGGAAGGGCCGCGATCACGGTCCGCGTCATCACCGGCGGGTTTCGTCCGTCCGAGGTACGGCCGCACGTCCCCGTTCTCGAGGAGCTCACGGAGGATCGCGGCCGGGAAGTCCTCCTGGATCCAGCGCAGGTACGCGGTCGCCGCACGGCCCTGGCGGGCGCGCTCGAGTGGGACGCCGACAGCGTAGGTGACCGGGATTCCGAGTCGCGACGCGAGCGCATCGAGGGCGCAGCCGTAGACGATCGGGTCGGTCGCCACGATCTCGACCTCGTCCCAGCGGTGGCCGGAGGCAAGCACGCGGCGCAGGACCTCGCGCAGCTCGTCGGTAGGCGAGCCGGCGGCAAAGAGCTCGATCTCCACATCGTCCGCTGGCGCCACGGACGCGAACAGGTCTAGCACGCCATCATCGGCATTCGGCTCCGGCCCTGGCGCATCCGCGACGGCATGGAGCCAGGCGAGACGAGACCTCGGGACCTCGCCGCCTTTCGCTCGGTTCCCGTCGGCGGATAGCACCACCGGACCCGAAAGGCCTGCAATCGCGACCGCCGGCAGGACCTCGGCGCCGCGCGCGGCGACCGCCTCAATGAAGCGCCCTGCCAGCCCGCGGGTTCCGAGATCCGGTATAATGAGGATTCGCGCGTCGGGGATGCCCTCGGCCTCAACTTCGGCGATCGCTCGCCGGAAAACGTCCGCTTGATCGACGCGCCGCCCCTCAACGAGCCTCTGCTCGTAGCTCTCGAGGACCGAGGCTAACGCCTGCTTTTTGGAGGCGTCGTCAATCCTGGCCGCGCGCAGGTCTCCCGGGCTCACCCCAGCCAGCCGCAAGGCCTGGATCGCGTTCGCGACGGCGTCGCGGAACCCGACTCCCTCGCCCAGCGCGGCCAGGAGGCCCTGGTCCCCGGCGAGCGCCGCGTCCAGCGCCTCATCGACGATCGCGCGCTGCTCGAGCTCGTCAATCAGCGAGAGTCCTTCGCGCGCCAGCTCGGCTGCGACCAGCTCCTGCGCCAGCGAGGCCGGCGTCGCGTGCTCGAAGCCAATCCCGCCAGGGCCGTCTAAGGCGAGGCGGCGCAATACCTCGCGCCCCACGCCGCGGTTTCGGGCGACCAGAAGCCGCCGCCTTGCGGGCTCCTCCCGCGCAGAGCGGGTCAGGCTGTCGAGCACAGAATCAACATGCACAAAGAACGTGAGCGTTCAAGTGCCCGAACTTCTGCCTGAAAGCCGTGCATCACGCCAGCGATGGCACCCGTTACAGCGCCCGGTCGCTCGTCGACAGTAGTGCGCTCCTAAAAGAGCTTGAAGATTTGATCGTTTGCTCGCGGTCGGCGGTGTCCGATGCATTCGAATGAACTCTGCGCGGTCCGCTTCACGCATCGGACGGAGCTCGATCAAATCGGTGCTGATTGAGTGCATCATCAGTTGAGAACCTGGAGCGGACGATGGATTGGTTCTGCCTAACGCGCCGAGTCGAGCCATGTGCTCAAGGATTGCCGTCGGCTAGCGATCACCTGCGGCCGCGCCAGCTGGCTTTCGTGTAATCAATGGCTCGCCTTG
This sequence comes from Candidatus Limnocylindria bacterium, assembly GCA_046261895.1. Classification (GTDB taxonomy): domain Bacteria; phylum Chloroflexota; class Limnocylindria; order QHBO01; family QHBO01; genus JACDBZ01. The sequence goes on along the minus strand of JBHENV010000159.1, from coordinate 1,349 downwards.
CGATCTGCGCGCCGTCAGCGAGTGAGCTTCAGTAAGGCATTTCCCAATCCCGTGACGTACACGGGACCGTCCCGCGACCCAACGATGATTCCGGTGATCGGCCCCGGCAGGGGGGCCCAGACGGCCGGCGTGAACAACTCCATGCGGGAAACGCCCGTCTGGCCGCGCCGAATGAACTCGTCGGCCACTCTTTGCTGCGCTGCCGTGAGCGAGCGGAAGGCAGTGTGACGTGCGCCGGTTGCCATGTTCACCGCCAGCATTTCGTTCGTGAGCGGCAACGCGACCCAAAGGTGGCCTTCGCCGTCCAGTTCCAGGTTGTCCGCCGCCACGCTGTCCACGAACACCGAGCGGTCGCTCACCTTCCCCGCGTCCAGATCAACGCGATAGCGCAACACCCGCCCACCCGTCGTTTCGGCCACGTAGAGGCGGCGGCTCGTCTCATCTATCGCCAGGCCATTCGCAAAGAACAGCGAATCCACGATGATTTCGGCCTCCGCGGCCAGGCGATCATCCTGTGCCCCCAGGCGAAGCAGCGCACCCTCAGGACGCTGGATGTCCACGGCCGCCCACAGGCGTGCCTCGCCGGCCTCCGGTGTGTTGTGCGCGCTTTGCGTGAACCAGATCGCCCCCCTGGAATCGCGCACCGCGGTGTTGATGCCGTACCGGTGCTGATAGACCTTCTCCGTCGCCCCGCTCGACACGTCCACGCGGTAGATCGCGCCACCGAACACGTCGGCGACAAGCAGGTGTGTGCCACCCGGCTCGAGGCTGATCCCATTGGCGCCGCCGTCATGATCCGGCGGACGGTGGCTGTACCCAGCCGCGACCAAGTCGCCGAACGGTTTGCTCGTGCCGTCGATCTCGACGAGGCGGAGTCCGTGTACCTGATCGGCAACAATGAGGCGACCGTCGGGGAGGGCAATCCCATCCTCCGGGCGCGAGAGCGAGCGATCGCCCGGGAAGACTGACGTGGAGTCGTAAGTCCACTTCGGCAGCGCCGCGGCGTCGCTGGTCCCCCTACCGGCGCCCGCGGCACAGCCGGCGGCGAGTGTCATGCACGTGGCGAGCAGGGCCATTGTGACGATGGACCAGCGAAACCGATCTGACTCCAAGGGACTCCTCCTTTACTGCCATGATCGACCAAGGCAAAGCCACGCGGGCCCTCGGCAGGTCCATTTGCCTGTTACGCAGCCGTGGCTAGCTGACCTTCCTGTGGACTGCCACCTCCTGCTCGAGCCGATTACCCAAGCGGTCGCGCTCGACGTCGAGGTCATAGGCGGCCTGCAGATTGAGCCAGAACCGGTCTGACGTGCCGAAGTAACGCGCCAGCCGGAGGGCGGTGTCCGCGC
>JBHENV010000158.1:0-9448 GCA_046261895.1 Candidatus Limnocylindria bacterium | reverse complement strand
CGTAGAAGCTGTTGCTCCCGGTCGCCAGCGCGCCGAGCTCGTACTCCGCCCTGATGATGCGGCCGATCTCCTCCATGACAACGGTCGCGTGCCCGGCACCCTGGGCCTCCGGGAGTGTCGCCACATGCTCGACGTAGCCGGCATCGAGGGCGACGTCCATCTCGTAACCGAGGTAGATGCGGCGGTCGACGATCATGGCGTGCGCCAGGACGCGACCGCCGGCCTCGGCCATCACGTGCAGGCCGGGTCCGACTCGTTCCCACGCCGCCGCAAACGGCTCATCGAAGGCAGCCGCACACAGACGGGTCAGCTCGTCGAGACGATCCTGTCCGAGCTCCTCGCTCTGGGCCGTTCGCAGGCGGCGAGCGGCGCTCATCGCCGAGGCCGCACGCGACGGCGCCCCGGTTCGCGGTAGCGAGCCTCGAGAAGCGGCCACAGGTCGTCGACCAGCACGCGGTAGTCACCGCCGACTCGACGAGCCCGCAGCCGGCCGGTGCGGATCAATCGGCGGACGTGCTCGGGGTGAAAGCCGAGCACCGTGGCCGCCGAGCGCGCCGACAGGTCGAGTCCGCCGATCTCCACATCGGCGTCGTCGCCAAGCCCAGCGAGCGCCACGGCCATGGCCTTGGTGCGGTCGGCGGTCAGCGCTATGGCATCGGCCTCGCGATTGTGCATTGCGACGTCGAGAGCGGCCGTCAGGCGCTCGCGCAGGACGCCGACCTTCATCTGTCGACCCGGACCAGGCCGCGGCGGAAGGCGAACGCAAAGAGTGGACCGATGCCGGCCACCAGACGGCCGGCCCAGCTGGCGTGCTGTCGGTAGAGCGTCCTGGCCTTGGCGATGATTCGATCGGCATCCACGCCACGCATCTCGCCGGCGAGCGACCGAAACTCGTCGAAGGCGGTCGCATCGTCGTTGCCCAGCCAGCGTGCGTCGGCAAGGGCTTCGCGGGCCTCGGGCAGGCCGCCGAGCAGCCGGGTCGCGGCACCGGCCGCCTGGAAGGCACCGCGGGCGTCGCCGGTCCGCGCCAATGCCTGGCTGAGTGCCAGCTGCGCCCGGCCGTTGCGCGGCTCGAGTCGCACGGCGCGCCGCGCCGCTTCGAGACCCATGGCCGGCTGTGAGGCGCCGAGCCGCTCCTGTGCCTCGGCCAGGGTCCACGTCGTCTGCCCCGGGTCGTTTCGCGCCAGGCGGCCGAACTCGGCGGCCGCGTCACGGTGCGCCCCCTGCTGCGACAGGACCTGCGCGAGGAGCTCGCGGTAGCGGATCTCATCGGGGTCGAGCCGGACGGCGTCCTGCGCGTGCTGCGCCGCCTCGTCCAGGCGACCGAGAGCCAGGAGCGCCCTGGCGCGGTACTCGTGCGCCGCGTCGTCGCCTGGGCGATTCGCCAGGCGCCGCTCCGTCTCGCGCAGGACCGCCTCGTGGTCACCGCGCTCGTGGGATGCCTGGATCTCGTCGTGTGGTGTCACGGTCCGACGGCCACCTCACCCTCCGACGCACCGGGCGCGACGCGGGGGACGCCTTCCCAGGCCGATCGACCGGCGACAAGGTCGACGATCCGTTGCGGAAGCAGATCGAGCGAGACGCGCTCCTGCGTCATCGAGTCTCGCTCGCGGATGGTGGCCGCGCCGTCGTCGAGCGACTCGGGATCCACGGTGACGCAGAACGGCGTGCCGATCTCATCCTGCCGTCGATACAGCTTGCCGATCGAGGCGGTGTCGTCGTACATGGCCGGGGTGACCTGCTTGAGATCGCCCGTGAGCCGGCGCGCGCGATCGACCAGCTCGGGCCGATTGCGAAGCAGCGGCAGGACCGCGGCCTTGATCGGCGCAAGCTCGGGCCGGATGCGCAGGACGACCCGCTTCTCCCTCGCCACCTGCTCCTCGGCGTATCCGTCCACCAGGACCGTCAGGAGAGCCCGATCCACGCCCATCGCTGGCTCGATCACGTACGGCACCAGCTGCTCGCCGCTCGCCTCGTCGAAGGTCTCCAGGCGCTTGCCGCTGCCCGCGGCGTGGGCGCGCAGGTCGTAATCGGTCCTGTCGGCGATCCCTTCCAGCTCCGACCATCCGATCGGGAACTCGTACTCGATATCGGTGGTCTGCGCGGAGTAGTGCGAGAGCTCGTCGGCGTCGTGCGGGCGCAGGCGGAGGCGGCCGGCGGAGATGCCCAGCACATCGGTCCACCACCGGTGCCGTGCACCGACCCAGTGCGCGAACCACTCGTTCTCATCGCGCGGATGGACGAAGAACTCCATCTCCATCTGCTCGAACTCCCGGAGCCGGAAGATGAAATTGCCGGGCGTGATCTCGTTGCGGAAGGATCGGCCCATCTGGGCGATCCCGAAGGGCAGCTTGCGACGCATGCTGGTCGCCACGTTGTCAAACTGGACGAACATCGCCTGGGCAGTCTCCGGCCGCAGGTAGGCGATCGACGAGGACTCGGCGACGGGGCCGACATGAGTGGCGAACATCAGGTTGAACTGACGGGCGTCGGTCAGCGTGCCCCTCTTCCCACAGCTCGGGCAGGCGATCTTCGATGGCATTCCCTTGAGGTCATCCTCGCGGAAGCGCAGCTTGCAGTTGCGGCAATCGACCATCGGATCGCTGAAGCCGGCGACATGGCCCGATGCCTCCCAGACGCGTGGATTCATGATGATCGCGGCGTCCATCCCGACCACGTCGTCCCGAAGCTGGACCATGTGCCGCCACCAGGCCGCCTTGATGTTGTTCTTGAGCTCGACGCCGAGCGGCCCGTAGTCCCAAAAGCCCGCCATGCCGCCGTAGATCTCGCTCGATGGGAAGACAAAGCCTCGACGCTTGGCGAGGCTTGCGATGACGTCGAAATTGGGCGCTGGCACGGCGGAGGGACGGCTCCCGATGCGGAGGATGGTGACCGATGGGCCGATGAACGAGTCTAGCCCAACCCCTCCGCGGCCGCCTCTCGCGCCGCGACCTCGGCGAAGAAGTCGCGCGAACGGAGCTCGCGCTCGAGCACGGCAGACACTGTCGCGTGCATGAGCCGTTCGACCTCTCGGTGCACCGCCGGCGTCAGGCGCAGGCGGAGGACGCCGACGAGTGCTGAACGCTGGAGATGGCGGAGCACCTTCAGCGCATCGGCGGAGATGGGTCGAGCGCCGTGCGCTGCGTGAGCGCATTGCGGGCAGAGGACGCCACCACCAACCGGCGAGAACGCGTTGCCTTCCGGCTCGATCCGCGCGCCGCACTCCAGGCAGCGGGACAGCTCGGGACGAAAGCCCATGGCGTCCAGCAACACGAGCTCGAACCAGCGTGCCACCACTTCCCGACTGACCTCAGAAGGCGGCGCATCCAGGCCGGAGAGCGCCTGGGCCAGGAGGCGGAACGCTTCGTGGGAGTCGGCCGCACCCTCGCAGAAGCGATCCGCCAGCTCGACGATGTACCAGGCGGCGGCCGTGGAATGGAGGTCGTTTCGCAAACCGAGATGCGCGTCCTCCAGCGAGGAGGAGGTGACCACGTCCCATGTCCGCCCAACCGCCAGCACGAGCTGCACGTCGCTGAACGGCTCGAGTGCTCCGCCGATGCGCGAACGAGTTCGGCGCACGCCCTTGGCGATCACGCGCAGCTTGCCGAGCCGTGGGGTCAGCACGGTGAGAACGCGATCCGCCTCACCGAGATTCATCGACCGCAGCACGATCCCCTCGGTCTTGTAGACGCGTGGCCGCGGGCTCATCGGTCCGCGGAACCGAACTTGCTACATTGATGTATCATGTTCGTGGTGCGCCCGGACCCCTTCTCGACCCATTCGCCATGACACGGCTTCTCGAAGAGGTCAGGTACCCTTCGGGCGTGGACATCAGGACCGAGTTTAGTCACATCCTGGCCGACATCGAGGCCGAGATGTCGAGCGTCCTCACCCAGCGCGAGGGCCATGCGCGTTCGCTCTACGACATGCTGTCGTACCACCTCGGGCTCGACGGCGAGAAGGGCCTGCGCGGCAAGCGAATGCGGCCGCTGCTCGGTGCCCTGGCCTACCAGTCGCTGACCGGGGACTATCGGCCTGCCATGCCGGGAGCCGCGGCCGTCGAGCTGGGGCACAACTTCAGCCTCGTGCACGACGACATCGAGGACGCCGACACCGAGCGACGTCATCGGCCGACGCTGTGGGCGATCTGGGGCGTGCCACTCGCCATCAATGCCGGCGACGCGCTCTTCGCGCTGTCCCGGCTCGCGCTCTATCGGCTCCTCGATGGCGGGTTCTCTGAGCGCCGCGTCCTCACCCTGATGCGCGTCTACGACGAGACGTGCCTGGCCCTGTGCGAGGGTCAGTACCTTGACATCAGCTTCGAGCGCAGGACCGATATCAGCGTCGAGGGCTATCTCGACATGATCGGCAAGAAGACCGCCGCGCTGCTGGCCGCATCGGTTCAGGCCGGAGCCATCCTGGCCACCGATGATCCGGCGGTGGTCGAGGCCTATCGGCGCTTCGGCTGGGACCTCGGCATGGCCTTCCAGATGGCCGATGACGTGAAGGGCACCTTCTGGAGCTCGACCGAGTCCGGCAAGCCGGAGGCAGGCGACGTCCGCAAGCGCAAGAAGACGCTGCCCCTGGTCTGGGCGCTGGCCAACGCAACCGACGCCGATCGCGACCGGCTCAAGGCGATCTATCTCGACGGCGTTCGAGGCACCGACGGTCGTGGGCCGCAGCCGACCGCTCCCACGCCGATGACGGACGAAGAGGTCTCCGAAGTGCTCGCCATCCTCGACCGATGCGGGGCGCGGGAGCATGCGCTCACCGAGGCCCGGCGCTACCGCGACCGCTCGCTCGACCAGCTCGAGCGCCTTCCCTGCCCCTCGGACGGCAAGCGCGAGCTCGCGAATCTCGTCCGTTCGGTGATCGCCGTCTAGGGGCGTGCCGAAGCGGTCACTGGAGACACGGCAAGATCGTCGGTTCTGGCTCCGGTGACCTGTGGGGAGGGGCTATCGTCCAGCGGAACCAGGAATTGGCCGGGCTCAGTCGCGATCTGACCCGTGGCACGGGTAGGTGACGATGGAGCCGCGTCTCGTTCTCCGATAGCCCCGTGGGACGGGTGACGAGGCAACTGCCGAGCCTTGTGCGGTCGAGTGTCACCGGGTACCGATCAGGGTCGGCTCAGCCACGTGGAGGACCGCCATTGCTGTCGGCTACCAACTTCGAAGGGATTCGGCGACGGCTGAGCCGCATGAGAGGGCGCCAAGCGCGCCACGAGCTTTCTACGCCGCCGGTGATTTGTGATTGGGGGAAGCTCAGCGCGAATCGGACACCGAAGCGCTCGACGATCACGCTGGCGAACCGCGAATGATCCAGCGGCCGACGGCCAGCGCAGCCGCAAGGTAGGGGCGTCCGTCGCCCTTCATCAGCCGTTCGGAGGGCGTCCCGCAACGTCGAGGTGGGCATCATCCTCCCGTCGCTGCCGCGAGGCGACGACTCGGGCAACGCGCCGCGGCTCGGCGGCCTCGACGCGAAGCGTGACGCCGTCACGGAACGGGGTCTCGGAGCCGGGCAGCGGAATTCTGCCCTCGCGATGGACGACGAACCCACCGACCGTGTCGTACGCCTCCTCGTCGGGCTCATCGTCATCCGGGAGGTCGAACAGGTCGCGCAGGTCGTCCATGCTCACCCGACCGTCGAGCCGGAAGGCCAGGTCGTCATCGGACTTGATCGACTCGACCATCGCCTCCTCGGTGTCGTACTCGTCCTGGATCTCGCCCACGATCTCCTCGACGACGTCCTCCATGGTGACGAGGCCCGCGGTACCGCCGTACTCGTCGACCACGATGGCGATGTGTCGCTTGGCAGCCTGCATGTCGTGCAGCAGCTCGTCGACCGCCTTGGACTCGGGAACGTAGACGGGCGCACGAACGAGAGCTCGAATATCGATCTGCCCGTTCGCACGTCCATTGCCCTTCAGGTAGGGCAGCAGATCCTTGGCGTACAGGATGCCCACGATGTTGTCGAGGCTCTCCTCGAAGACGGGGAGGCGCGAATGGCCGGCGGCGACGATCATGTCGAGCACCTCGTCGAGCGAATCGTCGACGTTGATTGCGCGGATGCCGATGCGAGGGACCATGACCTCGTGGACACGCTTGTCCCCGAGCTCGATGACCCCGTGAATCATCTCCTTCTCCTCCTCCTCGATCTGACCCTGCTCCGAGCCGGTCTCGACGAGTATCTTCAGCTCCTCGGTCGACAGGTAGCCGCCCTGCGGCTTCTCCGTGCCGCCAAGCAGGCGCACCAGCACAAGGCTCGTTCGCGAGACCACCCACACGATCGGCGAGAAGATTCCCTGGATCACGCCGATGGGGCGCGCCACGAAGAGGGCCAGCCGTTCGGGGAAGTTGAGCGCCAGCGTCTTGGGCACCAGCTCGCCGATGATGATCGAGGCGAGCGCGATGACGAGCGTCATGATCACGAAGGCGATCGTATCGGCGGCCTCCTGGAGCCAGTTCCACCCGATCAGCTGGATGATGTCGGCAAGGCCCGACGAGAAGGCGACCGCGCCAACGGCGCCGGCCAGGAAGCCGAGGAAGGTGATCGCGATCTGGATGGTGGCCAGGAAGCGGCTCGGATCCTCAATGAGCCGGTGGGCCCTGCGCGCGGCGGTGTTTCCGTCACCCGCCAGCTGGCCGAGGCGGTGACGCTTCACCGTGATCAGGGCGATCTCGCTGGCGGCGAAGAACCCGCCGACGAGGATGAGAATGACGACAACCGCAAGGTCGAAGACCGGGTTGCCGGGGGTACTGTTACCGTCCATCGGGCGGTGTTATTTCCGCCTCCCTACGAGTTCCGATCCGCCCACGGGCGGTTTCGAGCGACGCTTCAGCTCGATCGGGCGGGCCGGCACACCGACCACCTTCTTGCCCGGGGCCACATCGCGGGTGACGACAGAGCCCGCCCCCGTCGTCGCGTCCTCACCGATCGTCACGGGCGCCACCATCATCGTGTCAACGCCGATGCTCGCGCGGTCGCCGATGATCGTGCCGTGCTTGCGCGTCCCGTCGAAGTTGGCGGTCACCGACCCGGCGCCCACGTTCACGTTCTCGCCGATCTCGGCATCCCCCAGGTAGCTGAAGTGATGCTGCTGGGTTCCGGCGCCCAGACGGCTCTTTTTGATCTCGGCGAAGTTGCCGATCCGGCAGCGCGGCCCAACCTCCGATCCCGGACGCAGATGCGCGAATGGACCGATCTCCACATCCTCGGCGACTGTCGACTCCTCGACCACGCTTCCCCAGACATGGCTCCGCGACCCGATCCGGCTGTCGCGGAGGTGCGCGTTGGGGCCGATGACCGCATCCTGCGCGATGACGGTGGCACCCTCCAGGATGGTCCACGGCTCGATCCGTGCGTCCTGCCCGATCTCGACCGCGGCGTCGATGCGGGTCGTCGCCGGATCGACGATGGTCACGCCGCCGCGCATGTGCCGCTCGACGATTCGGCGCCGTATCCGCTCCTCGGCGGTGGCCAATGCCAGCCGGTCGTTGATGCCGATCATGTCGGCCGCATCGTCCGCTCGCACGACGAGAACCGGACGCCCGTCGGCGACCGACATGGCCACGAGGTCGGTGAGGTACTGCTCGCCGGATGCCGACGGCGTGACGCGCTCGAGGGCGGTGCGCAGCCACGCCGCGTCGAACGCGTACGTGCCGACGTTGATCTCCCGAATCGCCCGGACCTGGTCATCGGCATCCGACTCCTCGATCACCGATGCCGCTCTTCCGTCCGGCCCGCGCATGACCCTGCCGTACCCCGTCGGGTCGTCCAGCAGCGCCGAGACGAGCACGATCGCCGGCCGGCCACCCGTGTGCTCGGCGAAGATCGTCCGGTACAGCTCGCCCGATTGGAGGGGCGCGTCGCCCATCGTGACGAGAACGGCCTCGGCGTCGAGCGGCACGGCCCCGAGGCCGATCCGGACGGCGTCGGCGGTCCCGCGCTGGGGGACCTGACGGACGCTGATGGCGCGCGATGCGAGATGCTGCTCGACCGCATCGGCACCGTGTCCGGTGACCACGACCGGCATCGACACCCCACCCTCGAGCAGCGCCTCGAGGACATGGTCGATCATCGGACGACCGGCAAGCGGATGCAGCACCTTGGGGATGCGCGAACGCATGCGCGTCCCCTGGCCGGCTGCCAGGACGATGGCCGCGGGGGCGGTCAGTTGTGCAGACACGTTGGCGGATGGTAGAGGTGCCCCGATCGGAGCGTCAACCGGAGCTCACCATGGCAACCGCCTCGATCTCGACGCGGGCCGCCTTCGGCAGCTCCTTTACCGCGAAGGCGCTGCGCGCCGGAAATGGCTCGGGGACGACGCGCGCGTAAACCTCGTTGACGGCCGGCCAGTCGCCGATGTCGGCCAGGAAGACCGTGACCTTCACGAGCCGATCCAACCCGCTGCCGGCAGCGCCCAGGATCGCCGCCAGGTTCGCGATCGCCCGCTCCGCCTGGTCGGCCACGCCGCCGCCCACGAGCTCGCCGCTCGACAGGTCAAGGCCCAGCTGCCCGGCGGTGAAGACGAGGTCGCCGGCCCGCATGGCCTGGCTGTAGGGGCCGACGGCCGCCGGGGCGTCATCGGTGCTGATCGCTTCGCGCACGAGTCTCAACCCTCCTCCTCGATGATGCGTTCGATGCTAGCCGCTGCGTCACGGGTGCGGGTCACGGAGACGCGAACGTCGGCATCGCGCAGCCGATGGGCAATCGCATGGGCGCGCTCGGGGTCATCGGTCAGCGAGAATATCGTCGGCCCCGATCCGGTCAGAGATGGCGCCCCGCCTGCCCGGATGACCGCCGCGAACAGGTCGTCGATCTCCGGACGCAGGCGGCGAGCGGGAGCGAGCAGGTCGTTCGCCGCGCGGCCCCACTCATCCGGCCGAAGCTCGCCGAAGATGGCGGTCGTGGAGAGGCCGAACGCGGGGTGCACCAGGACGACATGGCGCGGCTCCGTCGCGAGCCCCTCGATCCGCTCACCGATCCCGGTCACGCGCGCCGCGGCGCGTTGAGACGCGAAGAACGGGACGTCCGCGCCAATGGCGGACAACTCGAGGAGGTCACGCTCGCCCGCCACTTCCCATCTCCCTCGCCAGGCCCGACCCAGCCGCCATGCGGCCGCCGCATCGGACGAGCCCCCGCCGAGACCAGCCGACGACGGAATCAGCTTCTCCAGCGTGAGGCACGCGATGTCCGGCTCGCCGTCGAGCCCGGCACGCAGCCCGCGCCACGCGAGGTTGTGCCCGCCCAGCGGCAGGCCTGCCGCCCCCGCGCCCTCGATGCGGAGCCCGCTTGATCCGGGCATCAGGAGCAGGTGGTCGGCCAGCTCGAGCAGGACGAAGACGCTGTCGAGCAGGTGATGCCCATCATGCCGGCGCCCCACGACGGAGAGCGACAGGTTCAGCTTGGCGGGCGCCTCGAGACGCAATGCCCCAGCCGAAAGGGAGGC
>JBHENV010000157.1:0-21577 GCA_046261895.1 Candidatus Limnocylindria bacterium | reverse complement strand
GCGGACCGGCAGCGTCGAGCAGCTCATCGTCGACGCGATCGGTGAGAAGCGTGAGCAGGCCGTCCTGACCCGCGGCACGGCGCAGGAGCTCCTCGCGCGGCGGTGGAAGGTCGTCGTCCCAGAGGTCGACCTCGCATGCCTCTCGGACGCGGTCGAGCCCGGCATCGGGGATGATCCGGGTGACGAGGACGCGCGGCCGGCTATTCATCACGAGCTCGTGGCTCCGACCGGCTCACCTGTACGCTCCAATTTGGCCAGCGACTCCGTGACACGCTCCAGTGCAAGGACCAGGTTCTCGCGGGAGTTGGCGTAGCTGAACCGAAGATGGCCCTCGCCGTGCTTGCCGAAGGCGGTGCCGGCAAGGCCGCAGACGCCGGCGTCGTAGAGCAGGTGATCGGCGACCTCGGCGCTCGTGCGCCCGAAGGTCGAGACGTTCGGGAAGGCGTAGAAGGCACCGTGCGGCTGCCGGCAGCTGACCCCCGGGATCGCGTTCAGGCCGTCGACCATCAACGAGCGGCGCGCGATGAACTCGGAGCGGTAGGCATCGGCCTCATCCTGCGGACCGGTCAGAGCCTCGATGGCACCCGCCTGTGCGAAGGCGTTCGTGCACGACACGCTGTTGATGACCAGGCGGCTGAACGAGGGGACCAGCCACTCGGGCAGAACGCCGTATCCCATCCGCCAGCCGGTCATGGCGAACGTCTTGGAGAACCCGTCCAGCGTGATGGTGCGCTCCGCCATGCCGGGCAGGGTCGCGATGCTCAGTGGCTCGCCCTCGTACTGGAGGCGGCCGTAGATCTCGTCGGCGAGGATCACGAGATCGTGCTCCACGGCCAGCTCAGCCAGTCGTCGGATGTCGTCGTGCGTCAGGATCGAGCCGGTCGGGTTGTGCGGCGTATTGAACACAAGCAGCCGGGTGCGGCCGGTGATGAGGGACGCCACCTCGTCGGCGTCCATCCGGAAGTCGTTCGCCTCGCGCAGCGGAGCGGCCACCGGGACGCCACCGACGTAGCGGGCCATCGACTCGTAAATCGGGAAGCCGGGATTCGGGTAGATGACCTCGTCGCCCTCGTCGATGAGGGCGAGCATGGCGTAGAACATGATCGGCTTGGCGCCGGGCGTGACGACCACCCGCTCCGGCGTGGTGTCGATCCCCTTCCAGCGCTTCACGTCGGCGACGATCGCCTCGCGCAGTGGCTGGATGCCGGTGGGGGCGGTGTAATGCGTGGCCCCCTCGTCGAGCAGCGCGCGAGCCGCGGCCTCGGAGACGTGGCGCGGAGTATCGAAGTCGGGCTCACCGATCTCGAGATGGATCACCTGACGGCCGGTGGCCTCGAGGTCACGGGCACGCGCGGCCGCCTCGAACGCGGTTTCGGTCCCGATCAGCTCCATGCGGCTCGCAAGTCTCACTGTCGATCCTCGTGCGGATGCCGTGCCAAGCCTGGGACCCACAGTGTACCGATGACGGGTCCAGGCTCGCGCTCGACAGATCGAGCGTCGTTCACCGGAACCGGCTCCGTCGCGATTGCCGGGCGCTCGATCCATCGCGTGAACGCCGTACTCTCACCAGCCACGGTGAGTTCGCTCCATACATCAGGTGGTTTGCGGCCGGAGGTCCCCTTGCCGTGCCTGGACACGGGCTTGCTATACTTTCCAGAGCGAATACCGATCCCCGCGCGCCGACGGGCGCCCATCAGGAGACCGATACGAGATGACAATTTCCGAGACTCCTCGCGAGCCGATCTCGATGACCGGCGCCGCACCGGGCGCTGAGCTGCTGGTTTCGGTCACCGAGGCGGCCGGCAAGAAGGTGCTCGAGCTCCGTTCGCGCGAGGGGAAGGCCGATGCGCGCCTTCGCCTCTTCGTGAAGAGTGGCGGCTGCTCTGGCTTCAGCTACGGACTCGCGTTCGACGAGAAGGTGAACGAGGGTGACAGGGTCGAGGACCACGCCGGCGTTCCTGTCGTGATCGACCAGTTCAGCCAGCAGCACGTCTCGGGTGCCGAGATCGACTACGTCGACTCGCTCATGGGCTCCGGCTTCGCGATCAACAATCCCAACGCCGTCAGCAGCTGCGCCTGTGGCTCGTCCTTCAACACCGATGGATCGCCGGCCAAGGCCGGCGGTTGCGCCCACTAGACGCTCCTCCCTCGCGAAAGAAGCCCCGGCGGCCACGTCGGGGCTTCTTCGTATCCGCAGCATCGTGTCGCAGCGCCATGGGTTCGACTGGCGCGTTTGTGAGTAACATGCTTGCGTGAGTAGCACGTTTGCCGCCGGGCCGGAGCGGCACACCACGCCGGCGGAAGGGCTGCGCCGATCCTTCGCAGCCGCATGGGGCGAGATCGGTGGCGCGTGGGGCATCGCACCCTCAACCGCCACCGTCCAGGGGTATCTCCTCGTATCGGACGGTCCGCTCTCCGAGCCGGAGGTGCGGCGCGCGCTCGGCATGAGCCACCGCGCAGCCAGCCTGGCGCTCGCGCAATGCGAGGAGTGGGGTCTGATCGAGCGCGCCGAGGCGTCACGGAGGTCCGGCCAGCGGGGTCCGGCGGCCGTTGCGTGGAGCGTGGTGGATGACAACTGGGAGTGGTTTCGCCGCGTCGCCGCGGCGCGCAAGCAGCGCGAGACGGATCCGGTGATGCCGATCATCGAGCGTTGCACCCGGCAGGCCCATGATGCGGCCGCCGACAGCCAGGCCGACGATGAGATGGCGCGGCTCGGCGCGCGCCTTGGCGCTCTGCTCGCGTTCGTACGGAGCTTCGACCGCGGCGTCGAGTTATTCGTTCGCGGCGATGCGCGCGCCATCGAGGACGTCTTCGCCGCCCTGGATCGTCTCGACGACGAAACGGTCACGCGGCTCTGGCGACTGGTCGGCGAGCTGGGGACTGACGACCTCGGTCGCGCGATCAGTGTGCTGTCGCGGCTGCCGGCTCCTGCGGCGCGGCGCCTCATCGCGCTTGCCGATCAACCAATGCTGCAGAAGCTCATCGGTGCGGGATAGGCGGACGCGAGGACCAGCGAACTACTCCGCCTGTTCGCCGCCCCCGACCATGTCGCGATACGCACGCCGATCGGCCAGCTGGTGGTCCTGACAGGGTTGGCTCAGCCTCTGCTGCCCGCTACTCCCCGGAGCCGTCGTCCTCGAAGACCGACGCGCCGGCGATGACCGCGGCTTGACCTCGGCCTCCGAGCGCCGGCGGCATCGGACGTGGAACCTGAATCGGCGTGATGAACCGCTCCACGTGCTGTCGCGTCCCGGCGATTCTCAGCCCATCGAAGAGCAGATCGAACTTCGCGCGGAGATTCGCGGCGATCGCATCGGCGGCGTCCGGGGGCAAGGTCCAGAGCTGCCGCTTGAACGGCCCGATCGCCTTCTTACGGGTCCTGTAGAGGAACTGCTCCTCGGTCTCGCCGTCCTTGCGCTCATCGGCGCAGTTCGTTCGGCACCAGTCCATCATCTCGGCGCGGAGGTCATCGGGGAGGCCGCCGTCGTCGTACAGGATGTTCTGGAAGCCGGTCGCCAGGTGGATCTCCGCCGTGCCGTTCGTCGGGAAGTGGTCGAAGGCGTCGTCCGGCAGGGTCGAAGCGCCGTGCTGGACGCAGCCGGCCATTCCGTATTCCTCGCGGGCCACCGTCGAGAGCCGCCGCAGCGTCTCGAAATCGATGCTCACCTTCTCGACGCTCCCGTCGGGCATCGGCACGCCGCCGTGGCTGGTGCCGGTCTGGATGCTGACCTTGCTGATCGGCTCGAGGCCGTCGCCACCGAGCTCGGCCGCGTAGCCGTCAAGAAATGCCCGCAGCTCTTCCTCCGTCGAGTTGGTCTTCCCGACCTCGCCGATCTCGCCGCCGATGCTGATCGTCACGTCCTCGGGTTGCAGCTCGCGGATGAGTCGGGTCAGGTCGGCCGTGTTCTCCGCATTGACGCGCTGCTGCTCGGCCACCGTTGGCGGCGACAGATCGACCAGCGTGGAGCTGTCGATGTCGATGTTGAGGAAGCCGGCACCGATCGCCTCTCGCGCGAGGTCCTTGATGCCCTCGAGCTCGGCATCGGGCCTCGAGGCCCACTTGCCGGCATTGAACTGGAAGTGATCTCCCTGGAGGAAGACGGGGGTGCGCCAGCCCTCCCGGATCGCAGCCGCCAGCACGACCGCCGCGTACTCCGCCGGCCGCTGCTCGGTGTAGGCCATCTCGCTCTTGGCGATCTCGAAGATGACCGTCGCCGCGTCGAGCTCCCGCGCGGCCGCGAATGCCTGGCGAGCGGTCAGGTAGGTCACCGCCCGCAGGTTGATGGCTGGCACGGTGAAGGCAGTGGGATGGAACTCGCCGCGGCCTCGTGCTCGGTACAGCTCGTGAATGGAGGCCGAGCCACAGCCCAGTGACTGCGAGGCGCTCCAGATCACCCAGCGGACGGCGTCGCGCAATGCCGCATCGGGGTTGAAGACCGATTCGAAGACCAGGTCGTCGACGAGCTCATCACGGAGGCGCCGCCCGTCCATGATCTCGACACCTGCGTCGGTGATGGCCACGATCCCCTCCAGGCTGGCGCGCAGGTCATGGGCGGTGGAGATCTGCATGCGGGTCATCCTAGCGAAGGGCCGATGCGAGCGTGAACGCCAGCAGCGGCGCGACGATCACGCCGAGGACCGCGGTGAGGAGGTACCAGTCCCTGGATGCCTGCGCGTCCGCGACGCCTCGGCGGCGCAGACCGACGGTCCACCAGCGGACCGCCGACAGCCCGGCGACGTAAAGAAGGGCAGCCAGCGCCACCACGCCGATGGCGAAGGGGCGAACCCGCTCGCAGTCGCCGAAGGCGACCGGGCCGCCCGGCGGGCAGCTCGCCGCCAGCTCGAGACCGATGATGAGCGCGGCGGTGAGAAGGACGATGCCCGTCCACGCCAGGTGAGCGAGCGAGGCGCGGCTCAGCGCGCCGCCAGCTCGCTGCTGCGGCGTGCAGCATCGTCGCCCTCGCGGCGCGTGATCCGCCGGTACTCGAAGTAGAGGTACACGCACGAGGCTGCACCGAGGCCGGCGACGATGGTGCCGAACGCCACGGACTGCAGCGCGATGCGCAACGGCCAGAACGATCCGCCGGCGAGGTTGAACGCCAGCAGGGGGACGAGCAGCAGCACGGTGAACAGGTAGTTCAGCAGGACGAAGATGCGGATCAGCGACCAGCCGAATCCGCGCCGGCCACGCGCCGCCTGCACCCCCACGGCGAGCAGGATGAGCAGCGCGAAGTTGCCGCCGGCAATGCCGTTGGCGAGCAGGAAGCCGACGTCGTCGCTGAAGCGAATGAACGGCAGCTCTACGGTGAGCAGGTAGTACACGTAGTTTGGGACGTAGGTGAGCATGAAGTAGACGAACAGGAACAGCGGCACGCCCTTGAGGACGGCCACCAGCCACGTCTCGTGGCCATACAGGAACCAGCTCATGAAGTCGTCGGCCCAGCCGAGCAGCCGGCTCATGCCGCCCCGTGATCGGTAGACCGGATACGTGCTCATCGGTCTGGCGCGCCGTTACTCACCGGTCTGGTCGAGCAGGAAGGTGATCAGCGCCTGGAGCGCGCTCTCGCTCAGCGTCCCCTCCGGATGCGGCGGCATGCCGGTCGCCTCGCCGTCGTTGTAGTTGCCCGCTGAGTCGCGGATCCACTGCTCCAGGAAGAGGCGCGGGTCCTCCTCGTAGTCGGCGACCATCTGGTCGACGCCCGAGGGGGTCGGGAAGTCCTCGAACTCGGTGATGACGTCGGTCCCGATCGTCTGGATGTTCGGACCGGCGGTCCCGCCCTCGAGCTCGGCACCGTGGCAGCTGACGCATCCGGCGGCGGCGTAGACCTCCGCGCCGCCCTCGACCGTGTCCTCGACCTCCTCGACCGGCTGCTCCGCCGCCTCCTCCGCCCATGTCTCGACGAGCGTCACGACCGCCTCGATCTGCTGCTCGTTCAGCGGGCCGCCGACCTCGTAGCTCCAAGCCGGCATCGCCGAGTTGACGTTGCCGGAGACGACCACGCCGCCGTAGCTGACGGCGAGGTGAACGTAGTTGTCCTTCGCCCGGATCTTGTCGGCCAGGCTGCGCGAGTGCAGGTTCGGCCCGACCACCGGCGCTCCCTCCTCGCCGCCCATGCCCTCGGGGCCGTGGCAGTTCGCGCACCCCGCAGCCGCCGGCTCGGCCGGATCGGCGCTGAAGATGACCTCCCCGTACTCGAGCAGCTCGGCGTCGTGCTCGGCCGCGATGGTCTCGCGGCGCATGGTGTCGGTCACCCAGTACAGGACGGTGAACACGGAGAGCACGGTGACCACGATGACGCCAAGGGTCTTCAGCCGCATCGGATCACCCCGAGCAGTGGGGCATGTCGCTTGCCGTGCGGTCGTCGAAGCCGACCGTTCCGGGCGGCGGGCCGCTGATCACCTCGGCCGTGTTGACCACGTAGCCCCCGTCGGCAGCGGTCACGGGGAATCGATCCATGCCGCGCGGCGCCGGTCCGTCCCGCTTCTCGCCGAGGACGGTGTACTTCGACCCGTGGCACAGGCATTCGAACCACTGGCTCTCGTCGCACAGCTGAGGCACCTGGCAGCCGAGGTGCGGGCATTTGCGCCAGAGGGCCAGGATCGACTGCTCCGCGACCGGCCCATCCTCGCTGAAATCCGTACCGGGATCCTCGACGGGCGAGCTGACGCTGCCCTCCCCCTCGACGCGGGCCATGGCTGCCGGCACGTTGACGATGAACAGGTTCGCCGGCCCGTAGATGTACGGCAGGCCGTTCTTCCACTCCGGCTGCGCGGTGTTGATGTCGGCGGCCGTCCCGATGACGATCTCCGCGCCGAGGCCCTCGGTCAGGTTCGGCCAGAGGAAGGCGAGCGTGCCGCCGAGGAACTCGAGCGACAGGATGCCGACGCCCACGCCGAGCATGCGACGCATGAATCCGCGACGGCTGATCTCTCCAGCGCGAGGCCCGCGGACCTCGCCATAGGAAGCATGCTGTGTCATAGGTTGAAGAAGAGTCCTTCCCAGGGCCAGACCCAGTTCCATCCCGGGCCCCTGAAGAATGAGCCGATGAGGGTCACGAGCAGGCCGCCCAACATGAGGCACATGAAGAAGACCCACATCAGCTTACGGTCCCGGGCCGCCTTGAACGGCGTTCGATCGATGAACGGGATCGCGGCCAGGCCGACGAGGTAGAAGGTCGGCACGATGACGCCGGCAACCGTGGCGTTGAAGTAGCTGAGGATCTCCTGGAGGCCGAGGAAGTACCACGGCGCCTTCGCCACGTGCGGCGTGACGGCCGGGTTCGCCATCTCCTCGAGTGGCGCCTGGATCCAGAGCGAGGTCACCACCAGCAGGCCACTGATCAGCATCGCCATCAGGAACTCGGCGCGAAGCAGGTGCGGCCAGGTCAGCACCGTCTCGTCGGGCCGCTTGTCGACCCGGACCATCGACTCCTGCTTGACATAGGCCAGGAGCCGGAAGCGCTCGGTGCCTGGCACGCCGGGCGGCCCGGGGAGCTTGGGCCCGGTGCCCGGCGCCACGATCGGCGCCTGGCCGGGCGCCTGGGTCGGGGCGTTCTTGTCTGCGGTCGCGTTCGGTCGCTTCTCGATCGTCATCGGTTCATTCCTAACCTACACCGGTCCGGAGATCCCGCCGTCCTTCCGGATCCTCCAGAAGTGGACGATCATGAAGATGGCGGCGAGGAGCGGCAGAGCGATCACGTGGAGGACATAGAAGCGCAGGAGCGTCTCCTGCCCCACCTGGATGCCGCCCAGCAGGAAGAAGCTGGACTCCTGGCCCAGCAGCGGCGCGTAGAGGGCCATCTGCGTGCCGACCGTAATGGCCCAGAACGCGATCTGGTCCCAGGGCAGCAGGTAGCCGGTGAAGCTGAGCATCAGGGTCAGGAAGAGGAGCAGCACGCCCACGACCCAGTTGAACTCGCGCGGCGGCTTGTACGCCCCGTGGTAGAAGACGCGGATCATGTGCAGGAAGACGGTCAGGACCATGAGATGCGCCGCCCAGCGGTGCATGTTGCGCACCAGCGTGCCGAAGGCCACCGAGGCCTCGATGGCCTGGATGTCCTGGTAGGCGCGGCTGATCGACGGCACGTAGAAAAACATCAGGTAGAGCCCGGTCACCGTCAGCGCAAGGAACAGGAAGAAGCTGATGCCACCCAGACAGAAGGTGTACGTGTAGCGCACCGCATGCCGCTTCACCCGCACCGGGTGCAGGTGGAGGAACACGTTGTTCATCACCGCCAGGGCTCGGGTGCGGCTCGTGTTCGGGTACGGCTGGCGGAAGACGCTGCGCCAAAGCGCCGACTCCTTCATGGCGCGGACGATGGGGTTGCCCCCGCCCTCGGTGCTCATCGGTCCACCGCCGCTCCGGCCTGTTGGCCGACCTGTCCGAGCACGTTGTCCTTGTAGCTCTCCAACAGAACCTTCCCGTCAGGCGTGAATCGCTCGAGCTCGAGACGATCCATGGTGATGCAGTTGGTCGGGCAGCGCTCGACGCAAAGGTTGCACCTGATGCAGCGCTCCTCGTCGATGATCATCGCGATGCCGCGCGGCCACGACTGGAAGAAGCCCTGCTCCGGGTCGTCCCCGCCGACCTGCGCCTTGTCGATCATGTAGATCACGCCCTCGGGGCAGACGTCCGCGCAGAGCCCGCACAGAATACAGCGCGGGCCGTCGATGTTGATGTTGTGGTTGCACTGGAGGCAGCGAGTGCCCTCCGCGATCGCGCCGCGGGTGTCGTAGCCCACCTCGACGAGTGACGTGAAGTCGCGGCGCAGCTCGGGCGGCGCCATCGGGATCTCCTGGCGCTCGGTCGCCTCGTAGAAGCGCGGCATGTCGTGCTCGAGCGTCTGGGTGATGACGGCGCGGTTAATGACCGGCAGCTCCTCCAGCTCCTCCCCACGCAGCCCGGCCAGCCAGCGGTCGACCGATCGCGCGGCGCGGCGTCCCAGGCCCGCTGCCTCGATGATGGTGGCGGGGCCGGTGACGAAGTCGCCGACCGCGAAAATGCCGTCGACATTGGTGCCGAAGGTATCCGCGTTGATCACCACGTTGCCACGGTTGAACTCGAACGTGAGGTCGTTGAGCGAATTCCCCTGCGCGTCCCTCGGTGTCGTGCCGTTCAGCGGCGCCGTGCGCCACGAGCTGAGCGAGCCGCCCTCGACGATGGTGCGCGAGTCGGTCACCCCGACGTGGCGATTCAGCTTGGCGCCGAACTCGCCGAGGACATTGTTGTCGGACGCCTGGCTGGTGCAGGGAATGACCATGTCGCATGGAATGGTGAACTCGCTGCCGGGGATCGGCTCGGCGCTGCGCCGCCCGCTGGCATCCGGCGGGCCCAGGCGGGTGCGCTGGAAGGTCATGCCGCTGACCTTGCCGTCCGGTCCGGCCACGACCTCCACCGGCGAGCTGAAGTACTCGAACTGCACGCCCTCGAAGCGCGTCTCGTGCTGCTCCTCCTCGTCCACCACCATCTCGTCCGGGCCGCGGCGGTAGACGATGGTGCTGGTCTTGGCGCCGAGGCGTAGCGCCGTGCGCGACGAGTCCATGGCCGTGTAGCCGCCCCCGATGATGACCACATGCTCGCCGAGCCATTGCGGCTGCCCCAGGTTGGCCCGCTTGAGGAAGTCGACCCCGTAGATCACCCCGTCGAGCTCTTCGCCCGGCGTGTTCATGGCCACCGGATACATGCAGCCGGTGGCGACGACGACCGCGTCGTGCTTCTCGCGCAGCTGCTCCATCGTGATGTCGCGGCCGATCTCGACGTTGTAGTGGAACTGCACGCCGTGCTTGGCGACCCAGTTGACGTCAAGCTCGATGACGTCGCGCGGCAGGCGGAAGGCCGGCACGCCGATGAGGGTCGTGCCACCGCCGGAGGGCAGCGCCTCGTAGACGTGCACCTCGTGGCCCCAGCCACCGAGCTCCTTGGCGGCTGCCAGGCCGGCCGGCCCGGCGCCGATGATCGCGACGCTGCGGCCGGTCGGGGGCTGCACGACCACGTTGTCGGGCATGTTGTTGCCGTAATGCCAGTCGACCAGGAACCGCTTCATGGCGCGGATGGCGAGCGGCTTGTCGATATCGGCGCGGCGGCAGGCCTTCTCACAGGGTGCGCTGCACACGTACCCGCAGATGGCCGCTACGGGGTTCGGGTCGCGCGCCAGGATGTAGCCCTCTTCGAAGCGACCCTCGGCGGCCAGCATCAGGTAGCCCCGGCAGTTCGTGTTGACCGGGCAGCCTTCCTGGCATTCGATGTTGCACTGAAGCCAGTCGACGCCTACCTCGGCAGTCTGGAACCTCAGCGGAATCGCGGTATCTGAGATCACGGCGTCGTGGTCGCTCTCCGGGCGGCATTTACCCAAAGGGGCTATCAAGGAGCGGCGAGACCGATGCTACCCGTTCGGGAGCGTGTGGCGCAAGGAGGCCCCGTGGAGCATGGACCGGCTCACGTCGACGCCAGCACCGACCGCACGGCCGCCGCCACGCGCAGGCTGGAGGCCGCCTCGAGCGTCTCCCCGTCCTCGATGTACCAGCACGCAGAGAGGCAGGCGTGCGCGAAGGCCCAGCGCATGACCGTGTGCGGATCGCTGCTCACGGCCCGGGACAGCATGGCGGCCATCGCGAGGATGCGCTCCGGGTCGAGGCGAAGGTCGTCACGGGCGAGCGGGTTGCAGAACATGTTCGCCGCGTCGTATGCCGGGTCGCCGACCAGGCCCTTGGGATCGATCGCCAGCCACCCGCGCGGACCACGCAGGAGGTTCTCGTGATGGAAGTCGCCGTGGATCGCGCGGACGCCGCGCTGTCCGATGAGCAGCTCGTGGGCGACCGACGCGGCCTCCCGTATCAGCGGATCCTCACGAGTCGCCGCCGCGGAGAAGAGGCTTCGGAAGCTGCCTGCCAGCGGCAGCAGGGTTCGGGGCGGCGGGGTGGCCAGATCCGCGTGAACGGCTGTAATCGCGTGCGCCGCGATGGCGGTGGCGGATCCATCTCCATGCTCGCCGAGGTGGTCGAGCAGCGAGTACGTGCCAGCGTCCTCCAGGAGCAGGGTGGTGTCGTGGCGCTCGATCAGCCGCACGTAGCCGGCGCCCTTCCGCCACTCGAGGAGGTCAGCGCCACGCCATTCCTCCCGTGCGCCGAGCGGGGTCAGATCCTTGACGACACCGGTGCCGCCGACGGCGAGCAGCACGCGGTGCACACGGCTGGTGGCCGTGACGGCGACCAGGACAGGATCCGATGCGCCCCAGCGACGGAGGAGCCCTTCAGGCGGCCCACTCTCATCAGCTGGTCCGGTCATAACCTGTCGCCCGACGGTCAATTGGCGAAGTGCGCGGCCATTACGAGGCGGACCAGCGGAGCGGCGTCCGTCCCGCCGGTGCCGAGCGCGATATTGGGCAGGACGGTCGCGACGCTGATCGTCGCCTCGTCGGCCGGCGCATACGCAGCGAACCACGCATGCGGGTCTGGTGTCCCCGTCTCGGCCGTGCCCGACTTTCCGGCAACGGGGAACCCGAAGCCGGCGAACGCCGCGGTGCCGGTGCCGTACGGCAGGGTCGTCACGGCCTGGAGGGTATCGGTCACGTAGGCAAGGTCTTCCGCCGAGACCGAGATCTCGCGGGCGACCGTCGGCTCGACCTCCTCGACGACCGTGCCGTCGGGAAGCCTGGCCGTGGTCGCGATGCGAGGCGTCCACAGCGTGCCTCGGTTGCCGATGGCCGCGTACGCGTTGGCAAGCTGGAGCGGGGTGCCCAGGAATGCTCCCTGCCCGATCGAGAGCTGGATCTGCTCGAACCCGGAGTAGCCACCCCGGCCGTTCTCGGCGAGCCAGGCACCGTCGGGAACGATCCCGGTTTCCTCGACCAGGTAGCCGATGCCGGTCGGGGCGCCGAAGCCGAACTCGAAGAGAAGATCCGTGAGGGCGGTCTCGTCGGCCTCGTAGACCGACAGCGAGAGCGGCATGTAGGTGGTGTTGCAGCTGAAGGCCATCGCCTCCGCCAGGCTCACCTGGCCGGGCAGCGCGTGATTCATGTAGTTGCGGAATGTGAAGTCGCCGTACTGCCAGGTGGGTGGGCACGAGATCCGGCTCGCTGGCGTCACGACGCCGGTCTCGAGGGCGGCGACCAGCGTGAACGGCTTGAACGAGGACCCCGCCGGATACGCACCGAGCACCGCCCGGTTGAATGTCTGGTCGCCACCGGCCGGCTCGAGCGCCTCACCATCGAGCCTGGTGCCCAGCGTCATCGAGTTCGGGTTGAAGGGCGGCTGGCTGGCGAGCGCCGATACGTCTCCGCTCCTCGGATCGATGACCGCAGTGGCAGCAGTTGCATATGGCAGCAGGGCCTCCTGGGCGGTCGCCTGGATCGATGGGCGCAGGGTGATCTCGACGTCCGCGCCAGGCACCATCTCCGTCTCCAATAGCACCTCTTCCGGAGCATCGGGCGAGGTCGCCACGAGACTCCAGCCCGGCGTGCCGCGCAGCAGGTTCTCGGCACCGTACTCCAACCCGCTGCGACCCACCACGTCACCCGATCGGTAGCCGCTCTCCGAGAGCGTCTCGAGGTCCTCGGCGGTCACCTCGCCGACATACCCGATCGTCTGCCCGGCCAGCGCCTCCTGCGGATAGACGCGCATGCCATCCTCCCGCGTCTCCGCCCACACCGTCCCATCTCCACCGACGATTCTCCCGCGTGCACCCAGCGACCGATCGAGCCGCAGCGTCCCGTCTGCCCCGAGCTCCGGAAAGACGACCGACGGGCTCCATCGGACCAGCCAGCCCTCCCGTCCCTGCACCATCGTCAGCGCCCGATCCAGGGCCAGCTCCCCGAAGCGCTCCGATCGAATGGAGAGACCGATCGGAACTCCCAGACCCGGCACCGGACCGGGCAGGATGACGCTCGGGTCGGGGGCCGGCGAGGGATCCCCGCTCGGGGCGACCGATGCGCCGGCGCTCACCGACGCGTCCGCCGATGACCCGGGAGTGGGCACGGGCGTGGGCGCCGGAAACTCCGCCGATCGAGGCTCCGGGGGCAGGGCGACGAGGGTCGGCGTACCGGTCGTGGCGGTCAGCTCCCGGATGCCCGCCATCTCGGCGAAGGCGGCGTGGAGCTCGGTGAAGCGCTCGATCGGATATTGCGGGTGCTGGATCGGGTCGAGCGTGGCGTACATGGCGTCGTACTCGCCGGCCGCCCAGCTCTCGACGTAGGCAGTGGCCAGGCTGACCGCCGCTTCGGGCGGAGCGACCGGGTACGTGGTCGGAAGCGGCGTGGGCTCCGGGGTCGGGTCGCTGCTGCAGCCGGCGATCGCCACCACGATCATGGCAGCGGTGGCGTCGCGAAGACCCCGGCGGAGGCTCATCGGGCGAGCGTCACGCGCCGAAAGCCCTCAGCGGCCCGGTAGCCGGCACGCTCGCCGAGCTCCTCGCTGCGGCGGCGGACCCAGCGGGCAATCTCGTCGAACGAGCGGAACTGGCTGGCATGGCGGCCGAGGGCGGCGATCTTGCGCTCCATCGTGCCGGCGATGTCGACCAGCTGGTTCGCGTCGTTCGTGCTCCACAGGAAAATCTCGGCCACCTTCCAGGCCTCGAGGCCGCCATCCAGGTGCTCGCGAAAGTTGAGCGGATCACGTGCCGTAGGGAAGACGGCGTCGACCGTGACCAGGCCGACGGCTCGATGGTCCGGATGGTTGACCCACTCGTTGTTGACGAACAGAACCGTCGGGTCGTGGGTCATGACGACCTCCGGGCGGAAGGAGCGGATGGCATACGTGATCCGCTCGCGCAGCCGCAGCGATGGCTCCACCTGGCCGTCCGGCTCGTCCAGGAAGTCGACGCCGAGGACCCCGATCTCGGCCGCCGCGGCGCGCTGCTCGACCTGCCGCAGTTCGGCGAGGGCCGCCACGTCGGCGTCGGGGTCATCGCTTCCCTTGTCACCGCGCGTCGCGAGGAGATAGCGAACGGTCGATCCCTCGGTCACCCAGCGGGCGATTGTGCCGGCGGCACCGAACTCGATGTCGTCGGGATGCGCCGCTACGACGAGGACACGCTCGGGTGTTGGCAGCTTATCGTCAGGCATCGGATTGCGCCATGATGCCAGCAGTCAAGCCAGGGCGACGGTCCGGGTCCCGTCGGGATCCAACAGCTGTGCCATCGGCTCATGGCAGGTGAAGAAGACGACCTGGTGCCGCTCCGCGAGATCGCGGATGGCGTCGGCCGCCCGCGCAGCCCGCGCCGCGTCGAAGTTGACGAGGATGTCGTCCATGACCACCGGGAGGGGCTCCGCGTGCTGCGCGAACTCCTCGATCAGGCCGAAGCGAAGGGCGAGATAGAGCTGCTCGGCGGTCCCGCGCGAGAGCTCGTCGGTGGCGAGGGACTCGCCGTCATCGGTCTCCACGCGGACGGTGGCATCGCCCGGCGGCGCGATGATCGTGGCGTAGCGGCCACCGGTGAAGCGTTCGAAATGCGAGCTTGCCGCTCGGACGACGTCGGGCTGCCGCTCTCTCTCGTACCGTGATCGCGTCTCGGCGAGCAGCCGCCCGGCAACCGCCCTGACGGCCCACTCCCGCGACAGGGCGCTCGCTCGGCCCTCGAGCCCTGCGAGCTCCTGGCGGAGCATGCCCAGCTCGTCGGCGGATTCGAGTGTGCGGATCCTGGCGTCGAGCTCTCCGATCTGCGCCGTCAGCCGCCGCTCCTCCGCTTCGAGCAGGGTCGCCTCGGCCGACGAGGAGTCCAGCTCAACCTCGACCTCGGAAAGATCTCTCTCGCGCAGCTCCGCCCGCAGGCCGTCGACCGCTTCGGGGCCGCCCGCGATGCCCGCCAGGTTGGCCCGCGTCTCACGGAGGCGTTGCTGCACCGCGCGGCGCTCTGCAGCCGCGGCGCTTCGGCCCCGCAGCTCGTCGGCATCCGCACAGCCCACCGCAACGAGGTGCGCGTTCACCGACGACGACAGATCCTTGACCGATGCGTCGACCGGCCCCCGGCGCTCGATGACCGTTCGACGCCTGGCCTCGATCTCCTGTGCCGTTCGATGGTCTGCGCTGCTCTCCTTCAGCCGATCGACGAGGCCCGCCAGCCGGCCGTCGAGCGGTCCCTCCTCCCCAATGGCAAGACGCTCCAGCAGTCCCCGAGCACGCCGGTCGAGATCATCGCCCTCTCGTGCCACGGTCGTCATGATCCGCCGCTGTTCGTCGCGCTCCTCTGCCGCCCGTCGCGCGATCCCGGCGGCGCCGAGCACCTGGCGAATGACCTCCGGTGAGGCGCCGGCCGGCAGGCCATGGGCGTCGAGCCAACCATCCCACGCCGCCTCGGCATCTGCGGCGGCCGCGCTGGCAACGGTCTGCGCTTCGTCGAGGCGGCGCACCTCGCCACGACGGGTGTCGATGCTTCCCGCCAGCTCACGAGCCAGCGAGCGGCGGACCCGGGCCTCCGCCAGCTCGTCGCCACGGCGCGCAAGGTCGTCGTCGGTGGCGCCCGGTGGCAGGCCGGCCGCCGCCAGCAGCGACGAGTGCTCCTCTGAGCGAGCTCCCGGTGACCCGAGCAGCGAGAGCGCGACCGTTCCGAGCGCGAGCAACCCGCCGACGATCACGCCCGGGATGGCCGCCTGGAGCGCAATGCCGACGACCAGCCCGGCCACGAGGAGCGCAACGGCAATGACGCCGATCATGGCTGGACGTCCGAGCGGCGACCCCGTGGCGCGGCGGGCGCGCGCTGTCGCGATCTCCCGCAGGGCGGCGAGCGCCTGCGCATCTCCGGTGTCGTCGCCGGCCGCGGGCAACCCCTCTCGCTCCCGAGCGGCCAGTTCGTCGGCGGCCGCCCGATGACGCCGATCGGCGGCGGCGGCGGCCTCGCGCGCATGGCCGAGCGCGCGCTCGTGCTCCCGCGTCGCCTCCACCGCGGGAATCGAGTCGTCCAACGCCACGAGGTGGCCCTCCTGCCAGGCACCGACGCGCGCAAGCTGCTCGGCGACCGTGGCGGCGTGCCGCGCCTCCGCGGCAGACGCCTCGTGTCGGCGCGTGACCCGGGTTGCATACGCTCGGCGATCCACGTCCAGCGCCCGGATCTCGTCGGCCGCTCCCATCACCCGTTCATCGATGCTCAGCCCGGCGACCTGGACCGCCATCTCAGCGAGCTGCTCGTCGAGAGCCTCCAGGCGGGCCCGTGCCTCGGCGAGATCCGCGAGGCGTCGGTCGAGGATCGCGACCGCATCGGCCGGCAGGGCGTCCAGCGCCGGGTCCATGCCGGCCAGCTCGGCGTCGAGCTCATCCAGCAGGGCCGCGATGGGCGCCGCGTTGAGCAGCCGCTCGAGACGTAGCGCGCGAGCACGGAATTGTCGGGCCGACGTCCGGCGGGAAGCCGCGGCGGCCTGCGCCGCAACACGCTCACGGTGCGCCGCCTCGAACTCCTCAGGCTGGCGCGTCAGCTCGCCGATGCGGGCGTGAAGCTCGTCCATCCGGCTCAACAGCTGGTTGATCGGCTGAAGGCGGCCGCTCGGGCGGAAGAGGTCCTCCTGCTCCTGCCGCAGGCGTCGCTCGAGGTCGAGAGCGCTCGTCCCACCCAAACCCGCCGCGGCACCGTAGATGCGCCCGCGCACGCCTTCGCCGCCGAGGCTGTTGAAGTCCTGGAGCTCTCCGAGCCCAAAGGCGAAGATCGAGTTGAACAGGTCACGATCGGCCCCATGCAGCAGCCGGTCGAGCGTCTCCTGTCCACCCTGGTTCCCGCTCGGAGCTCGGACGGTCAGGGATCCGGCGCCGCCGCGCGGGCCATGGCGCTCCACCGTCCACCGTTCACCGGCCGCAGTGACGATGGTCATTCTTCCGCCGCGCCGTCCGCCGGCGAGGGCCGGATACCACGCCCGTCCGTCGCGCGACAGCTCGAAACCGAACAGGATGGCGCGCAGCGCATTGAGCATCGTCGTCTTGCCGGCTTCGTTCTCTCCGATCATCACGGTGAGGCCCGGATCGAGCTCCCACCCAACGTTCGCGAATCGCCCGAAGCCGCCGATCTCGAGGCGCTCGATCCGCATCAGCGGTCGTCCTCGATGCCGATGAGGAGGTCGAGGCCGAGGCTCTCCGCCTCGTCGAGCAGGTCGCCGGTCAGCGCATCGGCGGTCGGTGCGACCGACGAGAGGTAGCGGCGTCCACGTGGGGCGGCCTGGAACAGGGGATGCACCGACTCGCGCAGCAGCCGCTGCCAGCGCTCGTACTCGTCCGGGTCCGTGGTCCGCCCGCTTCGGCGCGCGGCGGCCGCGGTGCGAAGGTAGTCGCCGACGAAGTCCGGCGCATCGCGTCGCGCGTCGAGGTCGATCTGACGACGGGTCGCACCTCGGACCGATTCGATCCATGCCAGCGGCGGCACCACGCCGCGGTCCTCGTTCAGCAGCTGACGCAGATCGTCGAGGTATCCGGTGCGCACGATGTTCGCGTGGAGCGGCCCCCGTCCGGTGAGCCGGAGGCGTACCACCAGGGACCGGCCGTCTGCATCGGTCACGGCGCGATCCACCGCCGCCCGGCAGGCATCGCGCAGCGCCTCATCAGTCGCGATCTCCCTGATCGACAGCTCAATCGGATGCCAGCGCACGACATCGGTCGGGACGAATCGGGCGCTCACTCGACAGGCCCCATCCACCTCGACGACGTAGCAGCCCCTTGGGCCGAGCTCTCCTGGATCGCGGCCCTGCGGAATGCCGCTGTAGTACGTGGGTGGGTCGGCGAGCACCTGCCCGGGCTGGTGGATGTGGCCGAGCGCCCAGTACCCCATGCCCGAGGCCCGAAGATCATCCACCGAGCACGGCGCATAGTTCGCGTGTCCCGGACGGTCGCCGACGTTCGTGTGCAGCAGCCCGATCGTAAATGATGAACCGGGGAGGGCCCGCATCCCCGCGGCGTAGTTCTCGGTGACGGCCGGCCGCGGATACGAGCGGCCATGCACCCTCGCGATCTCGATCCCGTCGCGCATTGCCGGGGCCGACTCGCCGGGCTCCGTTCCAAAGCGATGCACCGCGGCCGGGAAGTCGAGCGACGGTGCCCAACTGCGACCGTCGAGCGGATCATGATTGCCGTGAACCACGAAAGTGGCGATGCCCGCGTCGGCCAGCTCGGCGAGGCCGTCACGGAACCGCGTTTGACCCAGCAGCGTGGGGCTGGAAACCTCGAAGACGTCGCCGGCGATGACGACGAAGTCGACGCGATCCACGACCGCCGCACGGACGACGTTGCCCCAGGCCGCGGTGCTCGCGCCGCGCAGGAGGGCGAGAACCTCGGGCGGCGCCTCGGCGCTCAGCCCCTCGACGGGGCTGTCGAGATGGAGGTCACCCGCATGCAGGAATCGAAAGGGTTCGGGAGACGACACGGCCCGCCAAGCGTAGACGATGAGCGTGACAGCTCACCGGTCGCGAGGCGGGCGTGCCCGCTCGTTGCGCCGGCCGCTCCCCCCGATCGATCTCGGCAGGATCGCGCCGGCCGGCGCGGCGGTATGGTCGGTCAGACGGAGCGCCGACCGCTCAGCAGCTGGAAGAGCAGCACGATGGCCGCGATCACCAGCAAGATGTAGATCAGGTTGCCACCGATGCCGCCGATGAGGCCCAGCAACCAGAGAACCAGCAGGATGACGATGATCGTCCAGAGCATCGAGTTCTCCTCACTCCTTGTTGTCGATTCCCTCCGGGTCGCCTTGCGTCGCCTTGGCGGCCCCACTGTGGATGATGGCAGGAAGCGTGCCAGCCGGCCGTGCGAGGGCTCACTCGCTCCGCGGGCGACGCTCCTCGATCACCTGGTAGACCAGGAGCACGGCCGCGAGGAGGAGAAACAGGTTCACCCACTGTCCCAGCCGCATGATGACGCCCGCCAGCCAGAGCACGAGCGCGACCGCCGTGGCGATCCACATCATCGGATCGGGTCCACCAGGATGGCGAACGCCATGACGGCCAGGACCACCAGCAGCAGGACGCCCGCGACCACCGCGCTGACGACCCATACCGACGGCTCTCCGTTCATGATGCGAGCGCCTCGAGGAGCCGCTCGACGTGGGCGGCGGGCTTGACCTGCGGCAGCACGTGCTCGAGGCGGCCATCGCCGCCCACCACGAACGTCGTGCGCTCGTTGCCGAAGTACGTTCGACCGGCGGAGGTTTTCTCCACCCAGACGCCGAACGCCTCCGCGACCCGGTGGCCCACGTCGGACAGGAGCCGATACGGGAGGGCGTACTTCTCGCGGAACTTCGCGTGGCTCCGCACGCTGTCTGGCGAGACGCCGAAGACCTGGACACCGGTATCGGCAACGGCCGACCAGCTGTCGCGGAGACTGCAGGCCTGGGCGGTGCAGCCCGGCGTGTCGTCCCTGGGGTAGAAGTAGAGAACATACCGGGACCCGGCGAGCGTCTCGTTCGAGACGAGGCTGCCGTCGTCCGCACTCATCTCGAAGGTCGGGGTCGGGTCGCCGGCGTCACGTCTGGTCATTGGCGGAGTCTACCGGCGGTCAGCCCATCTGCTCGATCGCGATCAGCACGGGCGGTAGCTCGCGGGGCTCCATTCGGGCCACCAGCGCCGCAGTGAATGCTCCGACGGCCGCCCGGTCCGCCTCCGCCAGCTCATGGCCGGCACTCTCGACGAGCTGCAGGATCGGATCGTTCTCACCCTCTTCGAGGACCTGCGCCAGGATGCGAGACTCGTCCGGATGCGACCAGGCGTCCGCGGTACCGTGCGCCAGCACGATGTTGCGATGGAGCATGGTGGCCAGGGCGACCGGCGGCGTCCGGAACGCCTGCTCCCATGCGGCGAGATTGAGGTCCGCCATCCCGATCGCCACGGTCGGTTCGCGCCGCTCCGCCCGCTCGATCAGCTCCTCGGCCACGCGGTCGAGGGCGGCCACGAACGGATGCTCGCGGTCGCGGGCGGTGCGTTCGCGCTCGGCCACCCCTCGCCGCAGCACGTCGCGATACCCGCGTGCGGATGCGCCGATCAAACCGACCGCGCCGATCGCCGGATCGCCGATGGCGACGCTCATCGCAACGGCCGCTCCCTCGCCGTGCCCCACGATCGCCGTGCGCCGCAGGTCGAGCTCGCGACGCGAGCGCATGGCCCCGATCGCATCGCGCGCATCGTCGATGCGGCTGAACAGGTCGCTCGCCTCCCAGCTCCCGTCGGACTCGCCGCAGCCACGCGGGTCGTACCGCAGGCTGGCCACTCCGCGTTCCGCCAGCCCGCCGGCCAGCCGCGCGAAGAGGCCGTCTGGAACGATCGCCGGCGCTGGGGCGAACCAATCGGGGTGTCGTTGCCGATCGAGATCGCCGTCGCGATTGCGTGGCAGCCAGCTCGGGACGAGCAGCACCCACGGCAGCCGGCCCTCGCCCTCGGGCAGGGTCAGCGTCGCCGCCAGCGAGAGGTCGCCCGCTCGGAATCGGAGCTCGTCGATGCGTGGCATCTCCTCGATGGTACGCTCGGCGCCGCCCCATGACCCAGCCCGAGCCACTCTTCAGCCCGAGCCCCGAGCAGGTTCCGTTCGTCCCGGATCAGCGTGCGAAGCTACCGCCTCACGCCGAGGTCGTGGTGGTCGGGGGCGGAATGCTCGGCGCATCGGCCGCCTACCACCTGGCGCGGGCGGGGATGCGCCCGCTGGTGATCGAGGCCAACGCGCCCGCCAGTGGTGCGTCGGGACGCAATGCCGGCATGGCGCTCGCCGGGCTCGGCGGCCACTTTCCGCGGGTCACCAGGCTGGTGCAGGAGGTCGGGGGCCGATCGGTCCTCGACTACACGACGCGCTCGCTCGACATGATGGAGGCGTGGGACGCCGAGCTGCCGGGCGGCATGGAGTGGGACCGCTTCGGGTCGCTGGACCTCGCCCTCGACGCGGGCGAGGAAGCCCACATCCGGCACGTAGCTTCGCTCCAGGCGGCGGAAGGGCTCGACGTGCGCGTGGTCGACGATGCGCCCGAGCTGAGAGCGCTGGCCGTTGGGCTGGCGGTCGATGAGGTGCACGCCGCGAAATGGACGCCGCGCGACGCGAAGCTCAACCCGTTCCGCCTCTGCTACGCCCTGCTCGAGGCGACTGAAGCGCTTGGCGGCAGCGTGGTCACCGGCGTGCGGGTCGAGCGGCTGCTCGCCTCCGGCGGCCGGGCGACCGGAGTCGCGACGTCCCACGGAGCGATGTCGGCCGGGGCGGTCCTCCTGGCCACCAACGCATGGACGCCGGCCCTGGCGCCACATCTCGCCGCAAACCTGACACCGATCCGGGAGACGGTCTGCGTGACCGAGATGCTCCCCGTGAGCATAGGCGCACCCGGCTTCGAGACGAACCAGTGCAACGAGTACTGGCGCCAGATGCGGACCGGCGAGGTGGTCATCGGCGGATATGCGGTCGCCGATGACGCGATGGGGATCGGCTCCTACTCGACCCGTGTCCGGCCCCAGGTGGCGCCACGACTGGCGGCGCTGCTGGCTCGGCTGCACCCGGCGCTCCGCGATGCCCGCATGATCCGCTGCTGGGCCGGGCTGCTCGACTTCGCCTCACTCGAGATCCCGATGGCGGGACGCCTGCCGGCCGAGGACGGCACGCCGCTGCCGGGCGCCTTCGTCGGCGCCGGGCTGACCGGCCACGGCCATCC
>JBHENV010000156.1:0-3241 GCA_046261895.1 Candidatus Limnocylindria bacterium | reverse complement strand
CGGCACCACGGGAACGGCGCCATGGACGGCCACCAGTCCGGTGCCGGACTTGAAGGGTTGCAGCGGCCCGCCCACCGTGAGCTCGCCCTCGGGATAGATGAGGACGCTGTACCCGCGATCGAGCCGCGCCCCGAGCCTGTCAAGGCTGCGACGAATGGCACCGGTCCGCGCCAGCGGGAAGGCATTTCCGATGATGGTGGCCATGAATCCGCGGAATCGGGATCGGAAGATGCCGTCGAGTGCGGCAGCCACCGACAGCTTCCAGCGCCAGCGCAACGGAATCGACAACAGAATGAGGGCGTTGTCGTTGTGCAGGTGGTGGTTCGGCGTGAACATCACCGGCCCGCGCAGGCCGCGGAGGTGCTCGAGGCCGCGAACCCGGCGACGGTAGAACACCGCCAGCATCGGTCGGATGATCGCCTCCTGGATGCCGATGCGTAGCGCCCCGGCGAGCGGATTCAGCGGCCAGCCATAGATGCCCTCCTCCGGCGCCGCCTCCCCGGATGCGGCGTCGACGCGCGCCTGGAGCGCGCCGACCGTTTCCTCGGGGTCAACGTCGCCGTCATCGATGTAGACGCCCAGCTCCTCCTCGATGAGGCTCAGGAGTTCGACACGACCGAGCGAGTCAATCCCCAGGTCAGACGACAGGCGGGCGTCGGGACCGATTAGATCCCCCGGCACGCTCTCGAGCTGTGCGATGAGCCGCTCAACCGAGGTTGCGCCCGCCGCGGACTCGGCGGCGGATCGTGCCGGTGTCGCGGATGCCGCGCCGGCCTGAGCCCAGGCAAGTACGTCGGGCTTGCGCACCTTCATTGACGGAGTGCGTGGGAAGTCCTCGTCGGGCCAGGTACTGTGGCCGCGGATCTGCTGGTGGCCGCCGAGCTTCGTGTTCGCCTCTCGGACGACGGCCGCCGCATCGGCGCCGTCCAACAGGATCAGGACCGCGTGGACCTGGATGTCGCCGCCCGCGTGCTCGAGACCGACCACCGCGGCGTCGCGGACGCGGGCATCCCGGATGAGGACCTGCTCGACGTCGTCGGGATGCACCTTGGTGCCGTCCGGCATGACGAGCATGTCCTTCTTGCGGCCGCTGAGCGTCAGGAACCCCTCGGTGTCCAGGCTGCCGTGGTCGCCCGTGTGGTACCAGCCGTCCTCGAGGACCGCGGCGGTGGCATCGGGCCGTTCCCAGTAGCCCTTGAAGACGTTCGGGCCCCGAACCAGGATCTCGCCATCGGGGGTGATGCGCACCTCGACGCCGGGGATAACCTCGCCGACCGTGCCGATCTTGTTGCGCTCGATTCGAGTGAAGGCCACCACCGGCGACGTCTCGGTCGCGCCGTAGCCCTGGAGCGAGGAGACGCCCATCTCCTCCCAGCGACGCGCGATGTTCGGGTTCATGGCCGCTCCACCCACCGCCAGGTAGCGCAGCGCACCACCGAAGCGGGAGAGGACCGGCCGGAATAGGAAGCGGCGGATCGGAAGCGGCAGATGACGGGCGACGCGATGGAGACGCTCGAACATCGCGCGCTTGCCGGTGGCGTCGACCCGGCGCTCGACCGCGTTCGTCAGGAGCTTCACGATCTGGGGCACCGCCAGCAGCATCGTCACTCGCTGCTCGCGGAAGGTGCGGGCCAGCACCGGCGGTTGGAGGCTCGTGGGATAGACGATCGACGTTCCCGCGATCAGCGGCGCGAGCAGTCCGGGATTGAGCCCATACATGTGGGACAGCGGCAGGATCGAGAGGAGCCGCGTTTCGGGCCCCAGTGGGACCACGCTGCGCAGCGACGCGGCGTTCGTCGCGATGTTGCGGTGCGAGAGCATGACGCCCTTCGGGTCGCCGGTCGTCCCGGATGTGAACACGATTTCGGCCAGCGAGTCGGGATCCACGTCGGGTCGCGGGAGCGACGGACCATGTTGGGCCCGGTCGACCAGAGTCTCGATGGTCAGCGATGGCAGTTCCAGCCGACCCCCAGCCTGCATGGTCGGGACGGAGGTGAGCACCAGGCGAGCGTCGGTCTGGCTCGCGACCTTGAGGGCCAGCTCATCGGTCGTGCGGAAGTCCAGCGGCACGACGACCGCGCCCGCCCAGAGCGCGCCGAGGAAGGAGATGCTCCACTCGGGCCGATTCACCGCCCACATCAGGATGCGGTCTCCGGGCTGGACGCCGGCCTCGCGGATGAAATGAGCCACGCGGGGGACCTGTGCGCCGATGTCGGCATAGGTCCAAATTCGCGTCCGGAAGCCCGGCTTGATGACGAGCGCCCGACGGTTGCCATGCTCGGCGACCGCGCGCTCCGCCAGCTCGATGATGTTGTCCATGCCCGGGATCCCCGATTGCGTGCCGCCAGTATCCACCCACCCACTGCGGTCTGACTGCGGCGCCCGGAGGGCTGCCCGCCTCGTCCCGCCCCACGGGTGAATTCACCCCGGAACACGCGCTCTCCCGTCATCAACCCGCACACCTCGGGCCCATACCCGCCTCCTGAGCTAGCCGGCAGATCGGTGCGGCGGGATTGCGACGGCTTCGGCTGGCCCAATCGCCCGACCGGATCAGTCCGGTCCGCTACGAAGCGCATCCGTGGATGACACGGCGCGAGCCCGAGACCCTCGATGAGCATGCCCTAAGGCCCATGAATGGATCGACCCTCCACGCCTCTAGGACGGCCTGATTCCTGATCAAGAAGTAAGCGCACACCAGCGGATCGTGGTCAGCTGGTGCGGGGTTAGCAAACGCTCAAAGACATGAGGACCCGCAATCCTCGTGCCTCGCGGTGCTAAGGACGAGCGGCGAACGTGTTTGGCCCCGTGGAGCTTGTCGAATCCAGTTTGAAGCCGTGATATGACGCCCACGGGAGCAAATCACGCCCAGAGTCGGCATGCCTTTGTGTTGCCTATGTGTGTGGCGGTTTTTACGTGTCCTGTCTTTCGCGCTGCCATGGCCAGCGCCCGCTCAGCTCGACCTCCAGTGACCAGCTCAGGAACGTTCGCACCAGGACAATCGCGGCCAGCAACGCCGGCGGATACCTGATGCGCTGACAGGCATGTGCTCGTGTCGATCCAAGACTCGGACGGCTGCGTAAGCTTCCTTTACTGCGTATCAGGTCGGCTTACTCAGAGCAGCGTCGAGGTCAGATCGCCCGCGACGCCGCGGCCACGACTTTGCCAGCTGCTACTCAACTGGTGTCTGCGATGGCAAAGACGGGCCGCTCGCCGCTCAAGCCCTTCAACTCGTGCCGGCCGC
>JBHENV010000155.1:0-4497 GCA_046261895.1 Candidatus Limnocylindria bacterium | reverse complement strand
AGGCACTTCCGCCCGAGACGCTGGATGCCTGTCGCGCAGCCGACGCGGTCCTCCTCGGCGCGGTCGGTGGTCCGCGCTGGGACGATCCATCGGCCGTCACCAGGCCGGAGGACGCACTGCTCGGCCTGCGCTCGGGCCTCGAGCTGTTCGCGAACCTGCGCCCGGTGGTGGCCCACGCCGCGCTCGACGGGGCCTCGCCGCTGCGCCCGGAGATCCGGGCCGGTGCCGACCTCCTCATCCTGCGCGAGTTGACAGGCGGACTCTACTTCGGCCGTCCCCAGGGGCGCTCGACCGATGACGCGGTGGAGTCGGCCGTCGACACGCTGCGCTACACGCGCCCCGAGATCGAGCGGATCGTGGAGCTCGGCTTCGAGCTGGCTTCAGGGCGGCGCGGCCACCTCACCAGTGTCGACAAGGCGAACGTCCTTGCTTCCAGCCGGCTGTGGCGAGAGATCGTGGACGAGGTGGCGCGGCGACATCCATCGGTCAGCGTCGAGCACGCACTGGTCGACTCGACGGCGTACCTGCTGCTGACGCAGCCGGCGCACTACGACGTCATCGTCACCGAAAACCTGTTCGGCGACATCCTCTCGGACGAGGCGGCGGCGATCGCCGGCTCGCTCGGGCTGCTCGCCTCGGCCAGCCTCGGCACCCGCGCCACCGCGCGCGGCCGCTTCGGGATGTACGAGCCGGTTCACGGCAGCGCTCCGGGCATCGCCGGGCATGGCCTCGCCAATCCGATTGCGACGGTCTCGAGCGCCGCGCTCATGCTGCGGCTCTCCCTCGGCGAGACCGAAGCGGCCGATGCCCTCGAAGCGGCGGTTGAGGCCTGCATCCAGGGGGGCCCGCGCACCGGTGACCTCGGTGGAGCAGACGGCACCCAGGCGGTTGCCGAGTTCCTGCTGGACCACGCCGCCCGGCGACAGGAGGTCCCTGCGTGATCCTGCTGTACGACACCACCTTGCGGGACGGCAGCCAGCGCGAGGGCCTCGTCCTCTCGCTTGCCGACAAGCTGAAGATCGCTCGCCGCCTCGACGAGGCGGGCTTCCCCTACATCGAGGGAGGCTGGCCGGGCTCGAACCCGAAGGACGGGGAGTTCTTCGCCGCGGCACGCTCGATGACCTTCCGGCATGCCCGGCTGGCCGCCTTCGGCTCGACCCGACACCGCGCCAACCGCACGGAGGATGACCCCAACCTCCGCGCGCTCGTTGCCGCCGAGACGCCGGTCACCACCATCTTCGGCAAGAGCTGGCTGCTGCACGTCACCGATGTGCTCGGCGCGACCGCCGAGGAGAACCTCGCGATGATCGGCGAGTCGGTCGCGTTCCTGCGCGCCGCCGGGCGCGAGGTGATCTACGACGCGGAGCACTTCTTCGACGGCTACAAGGCCGATGCCGCCTACGCGATGGCCACCCTGAACGCGGCGGTCGCGGCCGGCGCCACCACCGTGGTGCTGTGCGATACGAACGGCGGATGCCTGACCGACGAGATCGCCACGATGACGCGGCAGGTGGGCTCCGAGCTGGGGACCGGCGTGACCCTCGGCATCCACGTCCACGACGACGCCGGCCTTGCCGTCGCCAACTCCCTCGCTGCCGTCCAGGCCGGCGCCCGCCACGTGCAGGGCACCATCAACGGCTATGGCGAGCGGTGCGGAAACGCGAACCTGGTCACCATCTGGGCCAACCTGGGGCTCAAGCTGGGCCTGGAGACGGTCCCCGGCGGCAACGACCTGACCCGGCTGCCCGAGCTCTCGCGCTTCGTTGCCGAGGTCGCCAACATCGCGCCAGATGCGCACCAGCCGTACGTCGGCACCAGCGCCTTCGCCCACAAGGGCGGCGTCCACGGCGCAGCCACGGCCAAGGTCGAGCAGGCCTACCAGCACGTCGTGCCGGCGATCGTGGGCGGCACCTCTCGCCTGGTGGTGAGCGAGCTCGGCGGCAGGGCGAACGCCGCATGGCGCGTGCGCCAGCTGGGCGAACTCGCCTCCGAAGGGCTCGACCCGGCCGAGCTCTCGATGCTGATCAAGCAGCTGGAGTCGGAGGGAGCCTCCTTCGAAGGGGCCGACGCGTCGTTCGAACTGCTGGTCCGGCGTCGCCGTGCGGACTACGTCGCCCCCTTCCGGATCGTCGACTTCACGGTCATCGTCGAGCGCCGCGACGGGACGGCTCCGCGCGCCGAGGCGAGCGTCAAGGTGGAGGTCGATGGCGAGATGCTGCACACCGCGGCCGACGGGAACGGCCCGGTCAACGCCCTCGACCTGGCGCTGCGGAAGGCCCTCGGCGCCTTCTATCCAGCCCTCGACGAGGTGCACCTGGTCGACTACAAGGTGCGCATCATCGATGGCGAGGCCGCCACCGGCGCCCGCACGCGGGTCATCATCGAGACCGGCCATGAAACCGGCTCCTGGCTCACCGCGGGGGCCGACGGCAACATCATCGCGGCCTCGCTGGCCGCCCTGCATGATTCGCTGGAGTACGCGATCTGGCGCCTCGATGCCCGCCCGCGGCGACGCGACGAGCGGACGGCCTCGCATGCCGCGCACAACCCGACGCCACTCGCCGCCGGAGAGCCGGCGTGACGGCGGTCGAGCCACGGCCGGCAGCCGGCCACCCGTCCGCCTCCGGTGACATCGGCGCATTCGCCTACTTCGAGGGTGCCGTGGTGCCGGTCGGGGACGCGAACGTGAGCATCGCGACCCACACCTTCAACTACGGCACGGCCGTCTTCGAGGGCATCCGCGCCTACCGACAGGACGACGCCAGCAGCGCCATCTTGTTCGCTCGGGAGCACTACGAGCGGCTGCTGCGCAACGCGCGCCTGCTGCGCGCATCAGTCTCCGAGTCGGTCGAGGACCTCGTCGAGATCACGCGTGACGTGCTCCGTCGCAACGCTCACGAGGGCGACGCCTACATCCGACCGCTCGTCTACAAGTCGGCGCGCTCGATCCGGGTCAAGCTGACCGGCCTGGACGATCGAGTGGCGCTCTTCACGATCCCGCTCGGCGACTACCTGCCGACCGGCGGCATTCGGGTCACCATATCGGGCTGGCAGCGGGTCAGCGACAACGCCATCCCAGCGCGAGGCAAGATCAGCGGCTCGTACGTCAATGCCGCCTTCGCGGCCGAGGATGCCCACGCAGCCGGCTACGACGACGCGATCCTGCTCACCGGCGACGGGCACGTTGCCGAGGCGTCGGCCGCCAACCTCTTCGTGGTGGCCGGTCGCGAGGTCGCCACGCCACCCTTGACCGATGACGTCCTGGCCGGGATCACGCGTGCCGCCATCCTGCAGATCGCCCGTGACGCAGGCCTCGACGTGGTCGAGCGGCGGATCGATCGCTCCGAGCTCTACCTCGCCGACGAGGTC
The DNA here is from genome assembly GCA_046261895.1 of Candidatus Limnocylindria bacterium. Lineage (GTDB taxonomy): Bacteria > Chloroflexota > Limnocylindria > QHBO01 > QHBO01 > JACDBZ01. Next base: position 1,128 of record JBHENV010000155.1, on the reverse strand, counting down.
TTCCTGACCGGCACCGGCGTCCAGGTGGCGCCGATCTCCTCGATCGACGAGCGTCCCGTCGGGAGCGGCTTCTCTCCGATCTCACTCGACATCCAGCGTCGCTACTTCGCCGCCGTGCGGGGCAGCGACGAGCGCTATGCCCATTGGCTCACCCCGATCTGACCAGGCCGACTCTGCCCCGGCCACGCACCAAGGAGACGCATTTCCGATGACCCTTTCCCAGACCGATACCGATTCGGCCCTGAGCATCGAGCGCTGGTCGGCTACCAGCGGCAGTGAGCGCGGCAGCCGCGCCTCGCTCGTCCTCCACGGAGGCGGCCATCGGTGGCGCGCGCACGCGGATGGCAACGGCGCCATCGACGCGCTGATGCGCGCCGTGGATGACGCGCTGGCGCCGCTCCTCGGCGATGGCGTGGTGCTGACAACGTACGACGTGCACGCCGCCGGCCCCGGCCACGAGACGAAGGGATCGGTCTCGCTCTCCGTTCGCTCCCGTGGGGACGAGGATGGGCCGCTCTATCCCGGCCGCTTCGTGAGCGAGAACGTGCTGGAGGCATCGGTCGGTGCCTATGTCGACGCCGTCAACGCGCTGCTGGCCGATACGGGGGTCGATATCGCCTCCGCGGTTCCCACCCCCGGCAGCACGAACACGCACGACACCGATCCCGAGCACCGCACCGGCGCCAAGGACCGGATCATGTCGGCTTACAACGGCTGAACATGACCGTGGCCAGTCCGGCGCGCCGCTTGCAAGAGGGCCGCCCATGCACTGGAGGAGCTCCCATGACCAATGACACCGAGCCCCGCGAGGGCGGCGCCTGGATCGGCCAGCATCCCGACGAGAACACTCAGAAGGTGCGCGAGCAGCTGGATGGTGGCGCCGAGCGCGTCGCCGTCACCAACAACGAGTCCGGCGCGTCACCGAGCGACGAGGGCTGGCCACAGGGTCACCGCGAGGGCGACCAGGCGAGCGACGACGACGTCCGGCGCGCCGGCGAGAACGCCTGATCCGATGGAGCAGGAACGCGACGCCACCTCCGTCAAGCAGCCGGCCGGCGATCCGCCGGACGAGGGCCTGGCGTACGACCCGTCCATGACCGAGGGGGACGAGGCCAACATACCGCCGGA
>JBHENV010000154.1:0-4083 GCA_046261895.1 Candidatus Limnocylindria bacterium | reverse complement strand
CCATCCATTCGGTCGTCTTCGGGGGCTTCTCCGCCGATGCGTTGGCCGACCGCATCGACGACGCCGAGTGCACCGTGGTCATCACCGCCGACGGCGGCTACCGCAAGGGGGCGACCGTGGCACTGAAGAAGAGCGCGGACGAGGCGATCGGCCGGACCTCATCGGTCCAGCACTGCGTGGTCGTGAAGCGGACCGGTGAGGAAGTCAGCTGGGACGAGAGCAGGGACCACTGGTACCACGACCTGATCGCCGGCCAGTCGACGACGGCCGACCCTGAGCCGATGGACTCGGAGGATCTGCTCTACCTGCTCTACACCAGCGGTACGACGGCCAGGCCGAAGGGGATCATGCACACCACCGGCGGCTACCTTGCCGGCGTGGCGACCACCCACCGCTACATCTTCGACCTGAAGCCGGAGACCGATCTCTACTGGTGCATGGCTGACATCGGCTGGGTGACGGGGCACTCGTACATCGTCTACGGGCCGCTCGCCAATGGCGCGACCGGGATCATCTACGAGGGCGCCATCGACTTCCCGGAGAAGGACCGATGGGCGCAGATCGCAGCGAAGTACCGGGCCACCATCCTGTACACCGCCCCGACCGCCATCCGCGCGCTCATGAAGTACGGCGCCGATGCCTTCGCCGGTGACGATCTCTCGGCGCTGCGCCTGCTGGGCTCGGTCGGTGAGCCGATCAACCCCGAAGCGTGGGCGTGGTACTGGAAGGAGATCGGCGGCGGACGATGCCCCGTGGTCGACACCTGGTGGCAGACCGAGACCGGCATGATCATGATCACGCCGCTGCCGGGCATCACGACCCTGAAGCCGGGCAGCGCGACCTTCCCGTTCCCCGGCGTCACCGCGGACGTGGTCGACGAGGCTGGCAACTCTGTCCCGCTGGGCGGCGGCGGCTACCTCGTCCTGGAGCGACCGTGGCCGGCGATGCTGCGCGGCATCTACGGCGACCCCGAGCGGTACCAGCAGACGTACTGGTCGCGCTATCCCGGACGCTACTTTCCCGGCGACGGCTGCAAGCGCGACGAGGAGGGCTACTACTGGCTCCTCGGCCGCGTGGACGACGTGATGAACGTCTCCGGGCACCGCATCTCGACCACCGAGGTGGAGTCGGCGCTCGTCTCGCATCGCAGCGTGGCGGAGGCGGCGGTCGTCGGGCGGACCGATCCGATCACCGGCCAGGCGATCTTCTGCTACGTGATCCTGCGATCCGGCTTCGATGCGTCGGACGAGCTCGGCCGCGACCTTCGCGAGCACGTCGCCGGCATGATCGGCAAATTCGCGCGCCCGAAGCAGATCCTCTTCACGCCCGACCTGCCCAAGACGCGCTCCGGCAAGATCATGCGCCGCCTGCTGCGGGACATCGCCGAGCAGCGCAACCTGGGCGACGTGACCACGCTCGCCGACGCAAACGTCGTCAACACGATCCGCGATCAATCGGGGACCGGCGAGGACTGAGGCAGAGCCGGTCCACATGACGGAAGACGGGGCCGCCCCGTCTCAGCTCGGCCCCGGGGAACGCGTCTAGAATCGGTGGATGGTCCAGCAGGAAAGTGGCCACGCAGAGCCGACTGAGGCCGCGGCCGAATACCTCATGACGATCCGCTACATGCACGGCGAGGGACAACCGGTCATCGCCGCTCGGCTGGCCGAGCGCCTGCGTGTCAGCGCCGCGACGGTCAGCGAGATGATCACACGCCTCGTCCGCGAAGGGCTGCTGGGCGTGGAGCCGGACACGCGGCTGCTCACCCTGACCGACGCCGGGCGGACTGCAGCGGAACGAACCTTCCGCCGCCACGCGCTGTCGGAATGGCTCCTGACCGAAGTGATCGGTCTCGGCTGGGCGGAGGCCGATGAAGAGGCGCACCACCTTCAGCACGCCTTCAGCGATCGAGTGACCGACAAGATCGACGAGCTGCTGGGAGGGCCGCCGACCTGTCCCCACGGGAACCCCATCCCACGCGACGGCCGCACCCCGCAGCGGCCGGCGGGATTGCCCCTGTCGGAGGCCCCGGCCGGATCCGAGGTGACGATCCTGCGGGTCACCGAAGAAGCGGAGGAGGACGCGCGGCTCCTCACCTTCCTCCAGGAGAACGGAGTGCGGCCGGGCCACGTCTTCGCGGTCGTCGACGTGGCGACGCATATCGGGACGATGACGGTGCGGCGGGTGGCAGGGGGGCCCGATGACGGTCGGGAGGTGACCATCGGCCTGGTGGCGGCGGCCAAGCTGCGGATCCTCGAGGGGCGCGCCGATCCGGCCCTCTTCCACCGGGTTCCTGAGCGCGCCCGGCTCGCGGCGGGCCCCTGAAGCGGTCTGCTAGGATCGGCGCGATGGTTCGAAACCGCACCAAGCGCAGCATCATCGCGGCGGTTGCCCTGGTCCTCTGGCTCGGGTACATGGCGGTCGGCCTCGCTGTCATCGACGGCCTGCTCCCGACGGTCGGCGGGGAGGGTCCGGAGGGCACGGCGGCCTTCGTCGGACTCGTCACGGGCGTCTTCACGGTTGGCCTCGTCATGTGGGCCGCCTCCGACTGACCGCCGCGGACGGCGCCGAACGCTTGCGCTAGCCTTGGCGGGATGTCCGTTCGTCCGCGCTGGCTTCTGCCGGCGGCCTTCGTGCTGCTCGGCCTGATCTGGGGATCATCGTTCGCCTGGATCAAGATCGCGGTCGATGAGATCCCGCCGGCGAGCCTGGTCGCCTGGCGCATGGGCCTCGGAGCCGTCGGCATGCTCGTCCTGCTGGCGTTCATCCGCGTGCCGATGCCGCGCGGAGCTCTCGAATGGGTGCCGCTCGTGGTGCTCGGCGCGGTCAACGCCGCCATCCCGATCTTCCTGATCAGCTGGGGCGAGCAGTTCGTCGACTCGGGCACGGCGGCCGTGCTGAACTCGCTCACGCCGATCTTCAGCCTGATTCTCGCGGGCCTCGTGCTACGCGTGGAGCCGGTCACCGCGCTGCGGATCGGCGGGCTCATTCTCGGCTTCCTTGGCGCCGCGCTCCTCGCCAGCCGTGAGCTGGACCTGCGCGCCGCCGCATCTGGCCTGATCGGCGCGGGAGCCGTCGTCCTGGCTGCTCTCTCGTACGCGGTGGGCGCCTCCTACGCGCGCCACCGAATCCGCTCGACGCATCGGTACGTCGTCGCCGGCGGGACGCTCGTCTTCGCCGCGATCGACATGGCGGTGCTGGCACTCCTCACCGACGGCGGCATCATCCTGCCCACGCAGCCCGATACGATCCTGGCGGTCGCCTGGCTCGGCCTGCTCGGATCCTTCGTCGCCTATGTGTGCTTCTTCTTCCTGATCGAGCACCTCGGGGCCACCGTTGCCTCCATGGTCACCTACCTCTTTCCGATTGTCGGCGTGACGCTCGGGGTCGTGCTCCTGGGCGAGCGCATGGATGCGCGCCTGATCATGGGAACGGCGCTCGTCCTGGCGGGGATCGTCGTGGTGACCCTTCGTTATGATGCTGCCCCCAGCCGTGTACCCAGCGGAGCGCGCGAGTGAGCGGCCCACGGGATCGACCGCCGCCTGGGGACGCGGACGATGGTTGGGCGATCGAGGACCTCGACAAGCCGTCGACCAGCGAACGGGACGCGGACCGGTGGTCCACCGGGGATCCATCGTCCGGTTGGGAGGCGTGGCCCGGCTCGACACGGCCCCCGGAGGAGGACCTCCCCGACGACGCGCAGCTCCCGGTCAGCGACCCATGGGCTGAATCATGGACGGACGGTCTGCCCGCCGAGCCGGACCCACTCCGGGGGAGGCAGCCAACCTTGCCGAAGGCCGGCGAGTCGACACAGGTTCCCCCGACGAGCCGGCCGCCGTCCGAACCGGTCGTCACGGATCAGCGGTCGCGACTCGACCCGATCGTCGGCCCAATTCGAGTCTCGCTGGCAAACCAGGCACAGGCGGAGGCTGGTACGGAGGCGGAGGATCGGCCGTCGACCGCAGAGCAGGCGGTGCCGTGGCTGATCGGCGTCATCCTGCTCCTGGCCGGCATGGTGATCGTCCTGCTTGCGCTGATCTTTACGGGTGACGGGTCGCTCGGCGGCGCGGGAACCGGCGCTCC
>JBHENV010000153.1:0-10736 GCA_046261895.1 Candidatus Limnocylindria bacterium | reverse complement strand
CGCCGACGCTCGCATCGACCTTCCCCGATGGGGCATCGGGTTCGATGTCGCGTTCAAACCATGGCAGCTGCGGACCCTCCGGCTCGAGCCCGATGGATCGGTACGCGAGACCGACCTTCTCGAGGGCCTCGAGGCGGAGCCGGCGTGAGGCGTGCGCTGAAGAGTGGTTGATCTGGTCGCCGACCTCGAGGCACTGCTCGCGATCGAGCTGATCTCGACGGACGGCGCCTCGGACTCCACCGGCTTCGCGGTGGAGCCGCGACTCGAGCCGGTCCAGGGCATCGCCGCGGCGGAGCTCGCCCTCACCGTCATTCGGACGGGTCCGGACGCCGTTCGGCGCGGTGTCCGAATCTCGCTCGAGCTGCCCGGCGCGGAGGAAGCGCCGTCGTGGCTCATCCCGGGCCTGTTCTACGGCGCGAACCGGCCCCTCGCCTGCCGGCGCTTGTTTCCCCGCTACGAACGCGGAACCAACGATCCGGCCGGCATGGTGTCGGAGCGATGGGCATTCCGCGCCGATCGCGCCGCCAGCCCGGCCGTGTTCGGCTGGTCCGGCCGCCGCATGGTGGCGCTGGCGGTCGAGGAGCTCGCGGCGACCGGCCCCACGGGGATCGGTTTCGAGGGAAGTGCCGCACGAACCGCCGCGTGGGTCGACCTTCCGTACCGCGAGGAGCCGATCGCGTATCGCGGCGACGAACATGTCGACCCCCCCGACGTTCGAACCCATCTCTGGCGGAGCGGCGAGCGCGTCTCGCTGCGGGTGCTCCTCGCTCTCGGGGACGGGGATCGTCACGGATACGTCGAGCTCCTGCGCCATCTGCACGCTCGTGCCTCGACCGACCCGGCGCCATGGGTGAGCGTCGCCGAGGCCGCCGGCCTGGCGGCCGACGGGCTGCTGGCGTGGCACTACCATCCCGAGCATCGCGCGCTCTACGAGACGGCCGCGTTTGAGCGCGGGCTCGACGGCACGGCAGGTGGCTCCGGCGACCGGCCGCACATGCACGTCGGATGGGTGAGCGGCGCGCCGTGGGCGTCCGCGCTCCTGGCATGGGGCCGGCGCATCGGCTCGCGGCGGCACGTCGACGCCGGTCTCGACGTGATGGACAACATCGCCGAGCACCTCTCGCCGTCGGGCACGTTCTGGGCGGAATGGACGCTCGAGGCGGGGTGGGGGAGCGGCTGGAGCCCGAGTGGCACCATCCACGCCAACACGATCGGCCAGGCCACCTTGTTCTACCTCCGCGCTCTTGCCGCCGAGGACGGCCACGGCGTCGCCCACCCGGCCTGGGACGCGGCGGCGCGGTCGAACCTCGACGCGATCACGGGCCGCCAGCGCGACGACGGCAACCTGGGCATGTACCACGATGCGGTGACGGGCGAGGTGACGTCGTGGGACGGGGCCGGCGCCCTGATCTGGATCGCCGCCCTGTGCCAGGGTGCCGTCCGGTACGGCGATCCACGGTACCGGTCGTCCGCGGAGCGAGCGGGCGCGTTCTACCGCCGCTTCGTCGACGACGAGCTGATCTACGGCGCCCCGGAAGACGTCCACCTGGCACCAACGTCCGAAGACGGCTACAACGCCGTCCTCGCCTACATGGCGCTCCATCGCACGACCGGCGGCGCCGGTTGGCTCGACGTCGCCCGCCGCGCCGCCGACTGGATGCTCACCTTTCGCTACACCTACGACGTCGCCTTCGACGCCGACACCATCCTCGGCCAGTACGGGTTCCGGACCAGGGGAACCGACCAGGCATCGCCGGCGAATCAGCATCTCCACCACTTCGGCCTCCTGTGCACCGGCGAGCTGCTCGAGCTGTCGCGGGCCATCGGCGACGATCACTATCGGCTGCGGGCGATCGAGACGCTGGCGGCCTGGCGCCAGTTCGTCGCGCGCCGGGATGGCGACTTCAATGCCATGCGCGGCATGGTCAGCGAACGCTTCTACCAGACCGATTGTTTCCGCACCAAGGGCACCCTTCTGCCCCTCAGTCACGCCTGGACGGCCGGCGTGCTGCTCTCCGCCTGTCTCACCGCGCTGGAGGATCCGGATGCCATTCCCGACTGAGTTCGCCTGGGGCGCCGCGACGAGCAGCTACCAGATCGAGGGCGCCGCCCACGAGGACGGCAAGGGTCCCTCCATCTGGGACACGTTCAGCCACACACCGGGCAAGGTGGCGAACGGCGATACCGGCGACCTGGCCTGCGACCACTACCATCGTTGGGCGGAGGACCTCGATCTCATCGGCTCCCATGGTCTCAACGCCTACCGGTTCAGCGTCAGCTGGCCGCGCATCCAGCCGAACGGCCGCGGCCCGGTGAACCAGAAGGGGCTGGACTTCTATCGGCGGCTGTGCGACGGGCTCCTCGAGCGCGGCATCAGGCCGGCCGCGACCCTGTACCACTGGGACCTTCCCCAGGCGCTGCAGGACGACGGGTCCGGATGGCAGAACCGCGAGACGGCCGAGAGATTCGCGGAGTACGCGGCGATCGTCTACGACGGCCTCGGCGACCGCGTCGCCTGGTGGATCACCCATAACGAGCCCTGGGTGGCGGCCGCGCTCGGACATCGGCTCGGCATTCATGCTCCCGGCATTCGGGACCTCGCCGCCGAGCTGCGGACGTCTCACCACCTGCTCCTGTCGCACGGCCTGGCAGTCGAGGCGTACCGATCCACGGGACTCGCGGCGCCGATCGGGATCACGCTGAACCTCATGCCGACCTACCCGCAGCACGACACCCACGAGGACCGGCGCGCAGCGATCCTCTCCGATGGGTACACCAATCGCTGGTATCTCGATCCGCTCTTCCGTGGCACGTACCCGGCCGACATGCTCGAGTACTTCGCCGCGCGGCTCGGGCTGGACTGGATCCGTCCGGGCGACGTGGAGCAAATGGCGCGGCCGACCGATTTCCTGGGCGTCAACTACTACTCGCGGCGTGTGGTCCGGGCGTCGGTCGCGGGGGAGGCGGCGGAGTTCGCATGGGTCGTCCGCAGCGAGGGAACGACCGGCATCCCGACGTCCGATCTCGGCTGGGAGATGACGCCGGAGACGCTGCTGGAGCTGCTGGTGCGGCTGAAGGCGGACTACGGTTCACCGGCGATCCTCATCACCGAGAACGGCTGCGCGCTCAACGACACCGTCGGGGACGACGGCAAGGTCCACGACCCGCGACGGATCGAGTACCTGCGCACCCACCTGGCCGCGCTGGAGGAGTCGATCGCCCGAGGCGTCGACGTGCGCGGCTACTTCGCCTGGTCCCTGCTCGACAACTTCGAGTGGGCGGAGGGGTACGGCCCGCGGTTCGGCATCACCTACGTCGACTACGCCACCCAGGGCCGGATCCCGAAGGACTCGGCACGCTGGTATGCCGACGTGGTGCGCCGCAACGGCCTGCCCTGATGCTTTCGGAGCGCCTGGCTGCCAACGTCGCCTGGCTCTTCTCCGAGCTCCCCTGGCCCGACCGATTCGCGGCCGCGCGTGAGGTCGGATTCGGCGCCGTCGAGTTCCCGTGGCCGGACGATTCGGCTGTCACGGTCGAGGCCGTCCGTTCCGCAAACCTTCGCGTGGCACTCCTCAACATGCCGGCCGGGGCCCTGGCGGCGGGCGAGCGTGGCTGGCCGAACGACCCGTCTCGCGTTCGCGAGTGGCGCGACGCGTTCGCCGAGGCCCTCGAGATGGCCCACGACCTCGGTTGCCCGACGGTCAACGTGCTGGCCGGAAACGCGGTGCCGGGCGTCGCTCGCCCCACCCAGCTTGCCTGCCTCCAGGAGAACCTGGGTTGGGCGCTGGCGCCGGCGCGCGACGCCGGGGTCACGCTCGTCACGGAGCTGCTCAACCGCGAGGAGAATCCGGAGTACCTGCTGGTCACGCTCGATGATGCCGAGCCGCTGCTCGAGTCCCTGGCTGTCCGTGGCTGGCGGCTCCAGCTCGATTGCTATCACCTCGGCCTCACCGAGCCGGATGTCCCGGCCGCCATTCGGCGCGCCGGCGAACGCATCGGTCACATCCAGGTGGCCGACCTTCCCGGCCGCCATGAGCCGTACAGCGGGCGGCTCGACTGGGACGAGATCGGCTCGGCCCTGGATCAGGTCGGCTACGCCGGGTTCGTCGGCTGCGAGTACACGCCGCTCGCGGGTCTGGGCTGGACGGAGCGGCTTCCGTTCGCTAGCGCAGGCGTCGCATCGGCTCCGCCAGGAACCACAGGACGCCGGCCAGCGCACCCGCCGCCGAGACGAACAGGGTCGCCTGCAGGCCGATGACGACCGCCATGGCGCCACCGATGAGCGCGCCGATCGGCGTCACGCCGTTGAACAGGAACCCGCTAGTGGCCGCGATGCGACCGAGCAGTCGATCCTCGACCAATGACTGGCGCAGTGTCATCTCGTTGACGCCGTAGATCGGCGCCCAGAACCCCGTCCCGAGGTTCCCGATGACGAGGATCGGCAGCACGAGCTCGGCCGGCACGTATCCGGCCAGCGGCGTCAGCGCGGCAAAGAGCGCCAGGCTGTGCGCACTGATCAGCGCTCGCCCGATGCCGATCCGCCGGGCGATCCGGCCGGCCGACGATGCGCCGAGGAGCCCCCCGATGCCGGCGAAGCCCCAGACCAGGCCGAGCTCGAGGGGCTCGAGCGCCAATGGACCGATGAGGTACAGGACGACCGCGGCGGCGCGCATGCCGAAGAAGAGCGCGTAGGACGCGCCCGCGAGCGAGAGTCGGCGCAGCAGCCGATGCTCAAGCAGATAGCGAATGCCCTCGGCGATCTCCTGGCGCATGCCGCGCTCCGTCTCGCCGCGCGGCGCCGGATCTTCGAGCTTCCGAATCGCGAGCACACTCGCCGCCGATGCGACGTAGGCGATCGCGTCGACCACGATGGCGATCGGCGCCGTCAGCCATTGGACCAGCACGCCGGCGATGCCCGGACCTCCGATATTCATGGCGGCCGCGCTCGACTGGATCGCCGAGTTCGCGGACAGCAGCCTCTCCCGGCCGATCAGCGTGGGCAGGTAGGCGAGGACGGCCACGTCGAAGAGCGTGGTGAGCGCTCCGACGCCGAACGAGACCAGGTACAGCTGCACCAGCGACAACCAGCCGCCCAGCCACGCCACGGGGATGGTGAGCAGCAGGGCCGCCCGGCCGAGGTCGGCGACGATCAGGATTCGCCGCCGCCGAAGGCGATCGGCCCAGACGCCGGCGAAGAGCGAGACGAGGAGCGCCGGGCTCGACTGCGCGGCCACCAACAGTCCCATCTCGAAGGCCGACGCCCCGAGCGTGACCGCGGCGGTCAGCTGCATCGCCAGGACCGTGACGTGGTACCCGGCCGCCGCGATCGTCCGCCCCGCCCAGAGCCGTCGGAAGTCCGGCTGCGACCAGGGGCTGCTCACCCGTGCGGCTCGGGTCGGGGGCCCGCGAGGAGCGCCACCGTCCGGGTCAGCGCATCCGCGTCGCCGACGTTGCCGGGAAAGACCACGAGCGGCATCCCGGGCCAGCGACTCCCCTCAGAGCCGATCCAGACCGGGACTCCGGGCAGGAGCTGGCCGGCCACGCGCGCCTCGCGCATGCCCAGTGCCCGGCTCGCAAGGTCGCTGCTTGTGATCCCGCCCTTGCCGATGACCCATCCCGGCCGAGTCCGCACCGCTTCCACCACCGCCACAAGCGCGTTCGAGATGCGCCGGCCTCCGTCGAGCCCGACCTCGCGCCGAGCGCGCTCGGTGGAGATCAGGCCGGTCCTTCCGGTGGCGAGCGCCCCTTCCACCACCTCGGCGGCCTCACGAATGGCCCTGTCTGACGCCGGCCCGCCGGCGAGGATCGGGTCGAGCGGCAGCTCGTGGGGCACGAGACGCGACGGGTCCGAGGCCGCCAGCAGGTGATCCAGCTGGCGGGTGGTGGTTTCGACGTGCGAGCCGACGACCCCCAGGCCCACGCCGCCGGCACCGAGCTCGTCCGCTCGCAAGGAGGGCGCCGGTGCCCGGCCGGCGCGCGCGCGGACGTACGAGGCGGCGGTGCGCGCCACGAGCGGCAGGCCCGCGATCTCGGCACGCAGCGCGCCGAGCGCCGTCACCTCGATGTCGCGGTCGACCTCCGCGTTCGCGATCGCCACCCCGCCGGCGGGGAGCGATCGCAGCGCGCGTTCGACCGCCTGCGGGCCGACGCTCCTGATCTGCTCGAGCGAGAGGCCGATCACCGGTGGCGCGGCACGGCCCGAGGCGGCGTACCTCTCCGCCACCCAGTCGTGCAGGTTCGATGATCGGTACCCGAAGACCGCGTCGCGCGCGAACTCGGTGTCGCTCACCGGCTGGCGGTGGCCGTCGCGCTCCAGCAGGTGAACGTCATCGACGGTGAGCCGGCCGCCTTCACCGAAGAACGGCGCCAGCAGCACCCGCGCGTCCGGCCGACCGATGGCGGCGGCCACGGCCATCGTCTCTGCGGGGAAGTGCCCGCGCAGGGTGGAATCGCTGCGCGACACGATGCTAATCGCGCGGCCCGTCCGCCGGGACGCCTCCATGGCGTCCGTGGCTGCGGTCCCGGTGATCGCCGACGCCGCGGCCTCGTCCAGCGAGCGCGAGTTCGTCGAGAGGAAGAGCACCCGCCCGTCGAGATGGCCCGCGATCGCATCGACGTCCCACGCACTCAGCACGGGGACATCGCGCAGGGTCTGCGTCCCGGTCGGGTCGTCGTCCAGGATCACGGCCGGCCGCGCGGCCGCCAGGCGCGCCAGTTCGGGCAGCAGGTCGCTCGGCCAGGGAGGCGGCGGCACCGTCAGCCGGCGAGCAGGTCGCGCACGCGCTCCATTCCGAGCCGGGGGCTCGAAAGGATCGGGGTTTGGGTTTCCTCCCTTTCCATGGCCTCGGCCACACGCGCCATCGATGCCTGTGCCAGCACGATCACGTCGGCCCAACCGAGCAGCTCTCGCAGGCCGTCACGCACCAGGGCGTCGTGAGCTTCGGTGTCACCCGCCCGCAGCGCCTCGAAGGCGCCGTCACAGAGGCGGTCGCGGACCTCCACCTCGCGCCCCGCCTCGGTCGCCGTGCGCTCGATGAGTGCCGCCGTCGGGCGCAGCGTCGACGACAGCGTCGCCAATACGCCGATGCGCGACCCACGCTCGACCGCCCGCTCCGCCATGGCCTGGTCGACCCGCAGCAGCGGCACACCGGAGAAGGGACGGGCCGCATCGACCGCGCCACCCATGGACGAGCAGGTGACGAGGATCGCGTCCGCTCCGTGCGCTTCGGCCGCGGCCAGATGCGCGAAGAGCCGCCGTGCGGTGTCCAGCGACACGCGACCCTCCTTCGTGGCGTCGCGCAGCAGCGTCTCGTCCACGATGTCGAACGTCTCGACCTCGGGCACGAGCTCGGCGCTCAGCTCGCGAAAGCGCGGCACGAGCGAAGCGACGGTGTGCACCAGCGCCAGGCGCTTGCCGGGGTCGGTCATGGGATCGGCCCCTTCTGCACCACCCGTGCCTCCCAGCGCTGCCAGGCATGCCTGATGGCCGCGTAATCGTCATCGGTGAACGCCTCCCCGCTGTGGTCGATCCCGGTCGCGTAGTAGAGCGCCGGCACGCCGAGGTCCGGCTTGGCCTCGAGATAGGCGCGCCACTCCGCCCTCGATGGCATGCACCAGTCATCCGTGTCGATCAGCAGCCCCGGGGCGAGCGCGGCGGCGACGCGGGCGCGGTGGCGCATCTGGGGAACGGCGGCCGCGAACGGCTCAGCGTCCGAGAGCCGCATCAGGTCGTTGAGTCGAATCATGTCGGTGACGTCGGCAAACAGCGGGCTTGCCGTGTGGCTGACCACCAGCGCATCCAGCTTCGCCTCCTTGGAAATCCGGTAGACGAGCGTCATGAGCCGATGCAGGAGTGCGACGCCCCACGCAGTGCCGTTCCGCCGAAGGCCGGGGCCGGACGGGGTCTGCGCGGTGAAGTCGACCTTGAGGCCGTCGGCGTCCAGGCCGTCCGGCGCCAGCATGGCGTGCAGCGAGTCGCGGAGGATGGCGGCGTATGGCGGGCTGGTCGGGTCGGCCGCGACCTCGCGTCCGAGCGCATCGGTGACGCACGCTTCGGCCGGCAGGCCCTCGGCATCCCAGGCCTTGAACCAGAGGAGCACGCGCTGGCCCGCCGCATGGCGCTCCGCGATCCACTCCCGCATCGCCGGCCAGCGCTCCACGTCCGGCTCGTTGCGCCCGTAGGTCGTCTGCCACTTGTCGTCGATCACGATCGTGCCCGGCGCCACGCCGTGGGATGCCAACGTGTCGAGCCACTCGTCGTACCGGTCACGGCGGGAGAGGGCCGCGGGGTGCTCGTCGCGGAGCTTGCCCTCGCGACACTGCTCGCCCCAGCCGCAGAAGATGGGCCGGCTCCACCAGTCGGCCACGTCACGCCGGACCGTCGGCGCCTGCCCGTCGCCCCGCAGCCGCTCACCGTGCTGACGGATCGCCTCGCACGGGTTCGCCATATCGGTTCGGATCACGAGCGGCGGAGTCACGAACGAGCCGTCGACCACCGTCTCGCCGTCGTAACCGAGCTCGAGGCTGAAGCCGCCCAGGAACGGGGCGTATCGGATCTCGGTGAACGTGGCGGACTCCACGTCGCAGCGCAGGTCGAGGATCGTCCACGGTGGCGCGGCCGGATCGTCCGGATCGCTCACCTCCGCCGCGCTACCGGCGAACAGGAACGGGGCCGGCGTGAAAAACCAGTGGCCGCGGCCCGGCTGTGAGCTCCCGACCACGCCGATGGTTGCCGGCTCGCTGGCCGGCTGCAGGATCCGCGTCGGGTCATCCGGCGAGGGGTCGAAGAGCGTGCGGGCGCCCCACCGGCTGTGGAACAGGCCACCACCCCAGCGCGGGTTGCCGGTGTACCGGCCGCCCAGCAGGCGAACGTGCGTGAGGCGTCCTCGGCCGGTGACCGACGTCTCGATGGCCACCTCTCGCTCCGTACAGCGCAGCGTGATGCGCTTCGCCTCCCACAGCGTGCTCCGGCCGTCGAACGCGATCGTGCAGCCGTCATCGGCCCGGTCCACGCGGGCGGGACCGTGTGCGACCGTCCCATCGAGGCCGTGGTTGGTGTCAAATCCGGAGAGGAGCATGAGGTGCATCGGGCTGCCGCCGTCCGCATCGGTCAGCTGGGCGACCGGCTGAGCCGCGTCGATCGCGAGCCGGTACGTCGAGGCGGCGACAAGGATGCCCGTCGCCTCGTGCCGCACATCCATCAGCCGAGTACCGTGACGAGCGCCTCGGCATGCTGCCCGAGATGCCTGGCGCCGATCCGGACGTCGGCGGCGATCCTGGCACGCCGCGTGGGGGTGGGCGCGGGCTGCACGACAAAGGAGACCGTGTGGTCAGAGCGGCCATCGAGCGAAAGGACCCGTTCCGGTGGCTCGGCGGACCAGCCGTCGGGCATGACGAGGCGCACGGTCACCTCGTCCAGATCGGGAAAGGGGTTGCGAACCCACACCTCGAGCTCCAGCGTCTCGCCCCCCCGCAGGTCATTTCGGTACGGCTCGATGCGCGCCGCGAATCCGTCCAGGCCCAGATCGACCTCATCGAGCGGCAGGAGCGAGCGGTGCAGCTCGTCGAACAGCCTGCCCCGCGTCGCGAGCATCTCCAGGTAGTCGTGCGCGATCCAGCGCGGTGGCCAGTGCCCGCTGATCATGAGCTCGGGATCCAGGCGGGCATACAGCTCGGCGCTCTTCACGAAGTCGCCCATGGTGACCCGGTTGGGGTAGACGAAGTTCAGCCGCTCCGGTTCGGGCCGCCGGCCCCAGCCCATGTCCTGCTGGTCACCGGTGACGACGACCCGCGTGCCGTCCACCTCGAACGAGATGGCAGCCGCGAAGGCCGTGTGGCCCGGCAGCTCGTGGATCGCAAGCTCGTATTCCTCCCAGCGCACGGTGCCGCCGATCGGCAGCCGCCGGTCGACCGGGATCGGGTCGTACCAGAGGCACGGCAGGTCGTGGCGAGTCGGGTTCTCCATGACGTCGGCGAAGCTGTCGGGGACCCAGACCTCGGTGCCCTCCACCTCGCGCAGGAGGTTCATGCCGGCGACGTGATCGTCGTGGTAGTGGGTCGGGATGACGACGTCGATCGAACCGACGCCGAAGTCGCGCCGCAGCGTGTCGAGGGTGTAGAGCCAGGGACGCCGCGACGACCGATCGTTGCCCATCGGCAGCCCGGTGATCATGTCGTAGCCGAAGTCCAGCACGAGCGCCTTGCCGCTGTCGCTGACGAGCACGTAGCTGAACGAGTGGCTGGTGCGGTTGTGGAGCAGGTGCGTCGTGAGCGAGACGTACGGCCGCTCGAGCCAGTCGTCGAGCTCGGGGTTCGCCCCGCGAAACTCGATGAGCCTTCGCAGCTCGGTGACCGTCCGGTCGATGGCCTTGATCGGGTCCTGGATCGGCTCGCCATGGGAGGGGAGCAGGAGATCCGGCGCCTCATCGCGCAGCGCAAGCAGCGAGAGGATCGTCGAGGCCAGGCCCGGCATCTCGTTATAGCTCCACATGGTGGCCGCCAACGACCACACCTTGCCCGAGGCGTAGATGAGGTCGCCGGTGAAGGCGACCCGTCGACCGTCGACCGTGGCCAGGTAGCTGACCGAGCCGATCGTGTGACCCGGGGTGGGGATGGGTGTTACGCTGAGACTGCCCATCCGCATCGGCTGGTACTCGGTCACCGTGCCGGCGATTGGCACGGACGTCAGGAGCGAGAAGCGGTCCTGACGGACGTCGTAGCTGTTCTCGAGCCCACGC
>JBHENV010000152.1:0-11248 GCA_046261895.1 Candidatus Limnocylindria bacterium | reverse complement strand
CGCGACGGCGATCGAGGGCGAGGGCGCCTGGAGATCGCTGCTCCCCACGATCTGGTTCGGATCGGCGATCAGGATGCCACCGGCGATGAGGTACTTCGCCAGCATCGGATGCGTCCACTCGTACACGTCGCGATCCCAGCCGTTCTGCCAGTTGCTGATCCACTCCGCCGCGGAGCGGGCGTGGTACACCTCGTCGAAGTGGTGCCCGCGCGGCACGTCGAGCCGCCACAGCCGGAAGACGAGCGCGAACGCGACGAGCCCGAGCAGCAGCAGCGCATCACGCCCATCCAGCCGTCGGGTCGGCTCGCGCAGGTATGCGTCGGCCGGGTTGCGAGCCAGCCAGCCGAAGAGCGGCACCCGCCGCGGCTCCGGTTCTGTCCATGGGTCCGCGGCCCACTCGTCGGCACGCGCGGCGCGGTCCGCGCGTCCCACCGGCGAACCGACCGGCGCAGAGTTGGTCGCCTCCGGCCGCAGGATGTTGACCCAGGCACGCCAGGCGACCACGCCGAGCAGGACGACGGCCAGCAGAGAGAGCAACCAGATTCCCCAGTCGGTCAGGAGCGTGCTGGTCAGGAACGGGTCCTGGGGCATCGGCTGGCCAAAGGCGCCCGGATTCACAATCGATCCGGTCCACGACCAGTCCTCGGTGTAGACCCAGTAGACGTTGGCGAAGAAGGAGAGGCTGAGCCCCGCATAGACCCACGGCCAGCTGCGGCCGGAGAGGAGGAGCGGCGCAGCCAGCGCCAGGGCGGGAAAGAGGTAGCGCTCGTGCACGCGCGTGGGCAGCACGAAGAACGCGATGGCGAGGAGGAGCGATGCCACCAGGATCCCGCGCAGGTCGTCCCGCCGCGCGACCTGGGCCAGCGCCAGCAGTGCCACCGCCCCGAACAGGACCGTGCCGACCTGCTGCCAGCTGAGGCCGATCGAGCCGAGGACCAGCGCCACGTCGGTGTCGTTGCTGCGCTGGAACGTATCGCCCAGCCCGCTCCATGGGTTGCGCCACAGGTTGAACGCGTTGAGGGTCAGACCGTCGTACGTATTGGCCGCCTCCACGAACTTGCCGATCAGGCTCCCGCTGGGATCCGCCGCCGGCAGGAAGCCGAGCAGGCCGCGCGGATCGCCGCCCTCGAGCGGGGCGTAGAGCGCCATACCGAACGGCAGCAGGATCACCGTCATCGTGCCGAAGCCGACCGCCAACGAGGTGAGGACGCGCAGCGGGTCGCGGCGGCTGTCGTGCTCAGGGTCGCTGGAGCGCCCGATCAGGTGCCGCCGCAGACCCACGATCGCCACGACGGGGATGAGGAAGGCGAACTGGAACTTGACGAGCAGCGCGACGACCGCGGCGAACGCGGCCACCTCGGTCCAGCCACGGGCAAGCGCGTAGATCGTGGCGAGCAGGACGAGCGTTCCGACCGAGTCGATCTGGCCCCACACGGCCGAGTCAAAGATGGTGCCGGGGTTGAACAGGTAGATCGTGGCGGCCGCGATCCCCAGCGTTTCGGGCCGTACCGAGAATCGGCTACGATCGACGAGCTCCCCACCCCAGCGCCGGCAGATGGCGAAGAGGAGGAAGGCGACGCCCACGTCCGCCAGGATGCCGGGGATCTTGACGAGCCCGCCGGTTGCGTCGTGGCCGACGATCGGGGCGAGCGCGGCGCCGATGGCGCCGAGCAGCCAGAGCACATACATGTAGCCGGGCGGGTAGTCGCTGAAGTAGCCTGCCTCGTAGAATTCGCCTGGCCCGATGCTTGCTAGCCGCATGGCCCAGGCGCTGAAGGCGCCGATGTCGTTGGACAGGCCGCTGAGCGGCAGGTAGAAGCCGGCGATGAAGACGCGCAGGGCGAGACCGAAGACGAGGAGCGTCGTGAGGATCGTGCCGGCGTCGAGCCGCCGAATGAGATCGAGTACCCCCACGCCCCGTCGGCCGACGGGGCGTCGGGCCATCAGGTGCGGCGCCCCAGAGGAGGGCGCCGTGTCGTCATGCACGCCAAGGTGGCGGTGAGTATACATCGAGCATCCGACGGCCCAGTCGAGGCCCGCGTTCCATCGGCCCCCGTGCCGGTGAGACGCTGGATTCCGTACTGCGACAACACGGTCGCCTTCGCGGCAGGATTCGTCGCGCTTCTCGCCTTCGGCATCTACCTGCGCACGATGCTGCCCTCGACCGGCTTCTGGGACACCGGCGAGGCGCAGACCGTGCCTCCCACGCTGTCGATCTTCCACCCCACCGGCTTTCCGACCTACGCGATGCTCGGATGGCTCTGGAGCCAGCTGCCGATCGGGGAGGTTGCCTGGCGCATGAACCTGCTCTCGGGGGTCTCCGTCGCAATCGCCTCGGGCCTGGTGGTGCTCATCAGCAGCCACCTCATCGGCGAGCGGCAACGTGCCTTGCGGGCCACGGCCGCCGGCATTGCCGGAGCCGCCTTCGCCCTTGCGTCGGAGCCGTGGGAGAACGCGGCGCGCGCGGACGTCCACGCCATCAGCATCCTGTCGGTCACCATCGTCGTGTGGCTGCTCATCACCTGGCGAGCCGCGGAGCGGGCGGGCTCGCCGCGGGCCGGACGCTGGCTGGTCGGTGCCGCGCTCGCCTTCGGGCTCGGCCTCGGCGTGCATCCACTCATCGGCCTCTTCTCCCCCGGCATTGCCCTCTGGCTGTTCGTGGTCGACCGCGCCATCTGGCGACGCTGGCGACTCGTCGCGCTGTGCGTGGTGGCAGTGGCGATCGGCATCGCCTCATTCGCCTACATCTGGATTCGGGCGATCACCGACCCGGAACCGCCCCTCTTCTACGCCCGCCCGGACACGCTGGACCGCTTCCGATATCTCGTGTTGGCCGAGCAGTTCAGCGGGCTGTTCCGTGACTTCGAGGAGCCGCTGGCAGACATCAGCGAGAAATGGGCTGACGCCGAGCGCGTGCTTGCGGCCCAGTTCGTGGCGCCCGGCTGGCTTCTGGTTGCCATCGGGGCGGCGGTCGTGGGATCCCGATCGCTCGGCACCCTCGCCGTGCTGGCCCTCTTCGTGGCCGGCAACGTCTTCTATTCGATGAACTTCCGGGATGGTGATATCGACAGGTACTACATGCCGACGGTGGCCGTCCTCGCCCCCCTGATCGGCGTCGCGCTGGCGGCGATCGCGACGGCCTGCGCCCAGGCGGTGGCGGAAGTGGGCCGCCGGCTGGTCACCGGTCTCGACGCTCGACGCCGGCTGGCGGCGCTCGGCGGCGCGATCGTGCTCGGGCTCGGGGCGCTGCTGCCGACCGCCTCACTGCTGACCGGGTATGGTGCTCACGATCAGAGCCAGAATCGAGATGCCGACGAGTGGGTCGCATCGGCCTATGCCCTGCTGCCGCCCAACTCGGTCATCGTGAGCTGGTGGAGCTACAGCACGCCGCTCTGGCACCATCGGTGGGTGCTGGGCCACCGACCCGACCTGACCATCATCGACGAGCGCGACATTCTCGACGAGGGCTACCGCACGATGAACAACGCCATCCGCGCCCACTTCGGTGAGCGGCCCGTGTACGTCGTGCTTCCCGGCTGGCAGCGCGCGAGCGTCACCGCGCGCTGGGAGATGAGCACCGTGCCCACCCTGCCCGGCTTCACGCGCCTCCTTCTGGTCGAGGGTCCAGCCACGTGACCGATGCGGCCAGGCCGCGTCTGACCTTCTTTTTCCCTGCCTACAACGAGGAGGAGAACGTGGCCGAGACGGTGCGTCGCGCGCTCGACGAGGTCGGGCGGCTGGTCGATGGGTCGATCGAGGTACTCGTCGTGGACGACGGATCGACCGACCGGACGCCCGAGATTGCCGATGCGCTGGCCGCGGCCGACCCGCGCGTTCGCGTGCACCACCAGGAGAATCGTGGCTACGGCGGCGCGCTGCGGGCCGGCTTCGCGAATGCCGCCGGCGAGCTGATCTGCTTCAGCGATGGTGACCTGCAATTCGACCTGCGTGAGATGTCGCGCCTGATGGAGCGCCTGGACGATCCGGCAAAGAAGCGGGTCGATGCGGTCATCGGCTACCGCATCAAGCGTCGCGACCCCCCGCACCGGATCTTCATCGCCAAGACCTACAACGCCATCGTCTCGGTGCTGTTCGGGCTGCGCGTGCGGGACATTGACTGCGCGATGAAGCTCCTCCGCCGCGAAGTCTTCGATGGTCTCCCGCTCACGACCGACTCGCCCTTCCTGTCGGCCGAGCTGCTGATCAAGCTGCGGGCCCGCGGTGAGCGCCTCGCGCAGGTCGGTGTGAACCATTACCCGCGAACGGCCGGCACGAATACCGGAGCGTCGTTCCGCAAGATCCTGCGCACCTTCCGGGACATCGGGAAGCTGCGGCTGGCCCTGTGGACGCGACGGTCCGAAGTATTGGGTGGCTCCCGGTCGCATTGAACCCGGGCTCAGCTCTCCTCGGCCGGAGGACCCTTCTCGCCCGACAGGTCCACGTCGAGCGAGTTGACGAACTCGCGGAAGACCGCGAGGCGCTCCTCCTCCGCGGCGGTACCCACCTCTGTGCTGTCCGGCTCGACGCCGGCTTCGTCCAGGACGCGTTCGTCGACGTAGATTGGCGAGCCGGTGCGGACGGCCACCGCGATGGCATCCGAGGTTCGAGAGTCGACCTCGTTCTCCTCCCCACCCGCACTCTCGACGTAGAGGCGAGCGTGGTAGGTGCCGTCGATCACATGGGTGACCACGACTCGGCTGATGCTGGCGCCGAGCGCGCCGAGGATGCTGACGACGAGGTCGTGCGTGAGCGGGCGTTCGGCCGAGAGGCCCTGGAGGCGCATCGCGATGGCGTTGGCCTCGGACGAGCCGATCCAGATCGGCAGGTAGCGGTCTCGCTCCGACTGCTTCAGGATCACTACGTGCTGGCTTGAGAGCATGTGCACGCGCACGCTCTCGACCACCATCTCGATGAGCCGGACCCGGCCGAACGGCTGCTCCGCCATGGACCGATTCTAGCGCCGGTCAATCCAGCACGAGCCGAACGACGCCGTCACCGGTGAGGAGGAAGGCCACCGGCGGACCGTCGCTGACCGAGGTCACCGACAGGCTCCGAACGTCGGCGAAGGCCGCGACAGAAGCGCCATCCTCGGTGGCCATCCACTGGCGCACGAACGCCCCGTCGGCGCGTTGGAAGGCGATGATCCGATCGTTCGCGGCATCGTACACGTAGAGGAAGTCGCGGTCTCCGACTGTGGCGGCGTCGATGACGCGATAGTCGAGCTGCGGGCGCAGCTCGCCGTCAGGTGGACGATCGAGCGAGTAGTCGGTCTGAGCGCGGGGCGATCCGAAATCGACGCGGGTGACGGTATCGGCGTGCAGCAGCCAGGCGTTGACGTCCACCCGGAGGTCGCGAGCCTCCCGCGGGTCCAGGTCGGGCGGATCCGTCAGGAACGGCTCGGCTGGATCGGGATAGGTGACCGGGATGACGGCCGGCGGAGCCCATCGGTCGATCTCCCCACTGGCGCCGTCGACGACGTAGAGGTTGAAGATCTCGAGCGGCGGCCGGTGCTGGAGGGCGCCGATGAGCGTCGTCTCCGAGCTGATCTCTGACGCGCCCGCGAGCGGCATCTGGCGAGGGAGGCGCTCCCCAAGGTCGATGCGCCACGCCGTCCGTTGGCGGTCGATGACCACGACGTCGGTGGCGGCGGTCGCCAACAGCCACGGATCTCCGGGCGTCTCCCCCGTCTCGAGCGCCTGGCCGGCTCGATAGACCACCTCGACGCTGCCGTCTCCCGGGTCGGCTCGCACCACCCGTCCGCGACCCGCATCCATGATCCAGAGCGATCCGTCGCTGGCGGCCACCATGCGCGCCGGGTCGACATCCTCCAGGCTGGCGGTCAGGTCGACCACCGGATCGGCCGTCGCGATGCGTGCCACCTGGTTCAGGGCGTCGAGGTGACGATCGATCCGGCGACGAAGCGGAGCAAGCTCGTGCTCCTCGACACCAACGCTCGAGGCTCGCACCACCGCGTCGTGCGCGTCCGCGAGCAGGTCGACCGCCCGCTCCGGATCGCGGTCGACGAGATCGACGCCATCGACGTGATCCTCCACCGCTCCGACGAGCTCGACCGCCTCCGCGATCGACTCTCGGGCGATGCTCGCGCGCGGGATGGCGTCGGTCGGGCGCGCGCTCGGCAGCGCGGCAACGGTCGACCCGACAGCGAGGAGTGCCGCGACGACCATCATGCCGGCCACCCCGAGCCGTCGACGACGCCCCTGCTCGCGCTCCGCGGTGCGCGGGATGCTGCGGGGGTATTCCGCCCGGCGTCGCGGAACGAACGCGAGGATCCAGCTGATCGCCGTCAGGAGAGCCCGGCCGAATGCCGACTTGGTTCCCTCGGCAACGTCTCCCGCGCGGTGCAGGCCACGGCCGATCGCGTCGGCCAGCGGCACCGGGCTCTGATCGGGCAGGCCGGCGAACGGCTCTGCTGGCCGCACCGGCTCCAGATGGTGGGTGGTCACCGTCGAAGCGAGCTCGGTCACCTCGACGGCAAGGATGCCGTCGGACCCGGAGCCACCCCGCATGGCAAAGATCTGCTGGAGGTGCGCGACAGCCTGGGCGGGGCGCATGACGGCGAGGGCCCCCTTGAGCTCGTCGACCCCCACGACGTGCGCAAAGTGGCGGCTGATCAGCGCGATCCGGTCGTTCGAGCCGAGCGCTCCGTGCCAGGTGTATGGCTCCACCTCGAGCGCCTCGCCGAGGGTCTCGGCGACTCGACGGCGCCCGACCCGGGGGTCGGCCTCCGCCACCGCCGGCCGGGGCGGCACCTCGTACATGCGTCCGTCGCGAACGATCACCGCGCTCGCCGGACCCAGCGTGACCGCGTGCGCTTCGTGGCCACGCACCACGACCGCCGCGACGCTCACCGCCGTGCGACGCGGGATCCCGAGCCGTTTCCGGCCGTGGTAGAGCCGCCGATTGGCACCGGCGAGGGCGCGAGCCAGCGAGACGGTGACTCCGGCCGACAGGTCGTAGTAATAGTCGCGCTGAATCCCATCGAGCGCCTCGCGAGCCGCTTTTGCGAGGGATGCGTTGCCGCCGGTCAGCTGCGCGAGCAGGAAGAGGCTGCCCTTGGTTCGCGCCAGCGCCCCGACGGCCGGCTCATGGAAGGTGGCGAGATCCCACGCGTCGGCTGGCCGCTCCTCGGCGGACGGGAGTCCGATCCTGGTTGCGACGCGATTGCTCATGGCCGGCGCGGGGTGCTCGTGGATGGTGCTCGGCGCCGATTATAGGGTCCGGTCGTGGCCGCCCCGGCCCACCGATACGGCCAGCCCGATCAGCACAATGGTCGCCCCCGGTCGGCCCCGCATGCGTTCGTTGACGGCCCAGACCAGCGCCTCGGCACGGAGCGTGAGCTCCTGGGCAAGCATCGGCTCGGAGGCATCGACGTGCGCGGTGCCGCCGGTCACCCGCCGCACGCGGCTGGTCAGCGGCCCGCGCTCCAGGCGCGCCTCGGCCACCACCTCGCCCCAGGCGACCCGAACCTGTGCCAGCGCGAGCTGCTCGTCGGCGGTCGCCCCCATCGATGCCGCCAGCGCGCGCTGGACGGCCGTGCCGGCTCTCTCGCGCCCGCTCACGCCTCCCGCTCCGGCCGGCCGAGCTTGATCCGCCAGACGGCCGCGTGACGCCGCCGTGCGCCTTCGAGGGTGGCGGGATCGGCCGTCGTCACGATGACCTGGCCGCGGTCGGCGAGGAGGTCGGAGAGCCGTGCAGCCCGGTCCGGGTCGAGCTCGCTGAAGACGTCGTCGAGCAGCACGACCGGTCGGGGCCCATCCGCCCCGAGAAGATCGGTCTCGGCCAGCTTCATGGCCAGGATGATGGTGCGCTGCTGACCCCGGCTGGCGTGGCTGGCGACGTCGCGGCCTCCGAGCTCGGCGCGCAGGTCGTCGCGTTGCGGGCCCACCAGGCTGACGCCGTTCCACGCCTCCCTGGTTCGGACCTGGGCGATCCGGCGCCGATAGGCCACGGCCAGCTCCTCGGCTGTCGGGATACGAACCCGGGGATCGGCGCGCTCGGGCCAGGCCTCCTTGAGCCGATCAAAGTAGGCCAGGCTCACGCGCTCCTCACGCTCCTCCTGGAGTGCGATCGTCCCGTGCAACGGACCCATGCGTTCGACGAGATCGGCCAGGAGCTCCAGCCGAGCCCGCATCACCCGTGCACCCAGCTGCGCCAGCTGCTCGTCCCAGAAGTCGAGGCTCTCGATCGCCGCCTCCTCGGCGCGAATGGCCCGCAGCAGCGCGTTCCGCTGGGTGACCACACGCGCCACCTCGACCAGGTCGCGCGCCGATCGCCGATCCCGTTGCGCGACGATCCCGTCCAGGAAGCGCCGGCGGTCGGACGGCGATCCGACCAGGAGCAGCATCTCCTCCGGGCGAAAGAGGACGACGCGCGCGACGTCGGCCAGCGTCGTCGTCCTGCGCGGGACGCCGTTCACCATCAGACGCTTCCGGATCCCCGCAGGCGGGTCGATGCCCGGCACGACCAGCTCCACCGTCGCGCCGCCAGCTGCGGTGCCGCCCTTCAGGTCAAGCGCGACGCGCGCGAATGGCGCACCGTGACGCACCAACTCCGCGTCCACGCCCGCACGATGCGAGCGGCCGACGATCGTGGCGTGGATCGCCTCGAGCAGATTCGTCTTGCCCGTGCCATTCGGGCCGGCGACCACGGTGAGCCCGGGGTCGGGTGCGAGCTCGGCGGCCGCATAGCTCCGAAAGACCGTGAGCGTCAGCCGCGTGAGCTCCATCGTGGCGTTGGCGGCGCGCGATGGCGCGCGCAGAGCCATGGGCGTCCCTACGACGCGGTCCGAACCGGCATGATGACGTGAACGTAGTCGTCCTTGCCGATGCCGCGGATGACGCCGGGGGCGAGCGGGCCCGAGAGCTCGAGAGCGGCCTCATCGGAGCCGAGGTTGCTCAGCACGTCGATCAGGTAGCGCGCGTTGAAGGCGATCGCCGTGGGCGATCCCTCGATCGCCGCATCGACGGTATCGGCGTTGTCGCCGACGTCGGCCGCGTGGGCGGTGATCGCCACGCCGGCGCCGTTGGCGTCATCGCCACCGATCTCGATCTTCACGATATTGGCGCTGTCGCGCGCGAAGATGCTGGCGCGACGCGTTCCGGCCAGGAATGCCTCGCGATCGATCACCGCGCGAGAGCTGTGAGACGCCGGGATGACGGGCTCATAGTTCGGGAACTGGCCTTCGATCAGCCGGCTGACCAGGTCGATCCCCTCGACGTGGAAGAGCGCCTGGCTCTTGTTCGGCGTGACCGTGATCTCGATCGGCGTCTCCGTGTCGGGCAGGATTCGCATCAGCTCGGCGAACGAGCGCCCCGGCACGACGATCGTGATCTCCGGGTTGACCGGTTTGTGCAGGGCCAGGGTCCGTACGGCGATCCGGTAGTTGTCGGCCGCCGCCAAGGTCATCCGATCGCCGGTCAGCTTGGTGAGCACCCCGGTCAGGATCGGGCGGCTCTCGTCCGAGGCTGCAGCGAAGACGACCTCGCCGAGCGCCTCGCGCAGCACGCGCGCATCCACGCTCGTCGCCGGCGCGTCACCGATCGCGGCCACCACCGGGAACTCGTCGGCCTCGATGCCCTTGATGCTCGAGCGATTGTTACCGCACGTGAGCTTGAGGGTCCGATCCTTCGCCGACAGGACAAGGTCGATGCGCTGGTTCGGCAGCGACGCCACGAGGTCGGTCAACAGCTTGGCCGGGACGGTGATCTCCCCCTCCTCGGTCACCTTGCCCGGAACCCAGCAGTTGATTCCGATTTCGAGGTTCGTGGCGGTGAGCTTGAGGCCCGAGTTCTCCGTCTTCAGGAGTACGTTGGCCAGGACCGGCAGCGTCGCGCGGCTGCTCACCGCACGGCTCGCCGTGCTGAGCCCGCGCGCCAGGTTCTCCTGCATCACCGAGATGTTCATGCCGACCTCATCTGCTGATTCGTGAATGCCTGGTATCCACGAGGTGCCGATTCTCGTTCTATCGGTTCAAGAGAGAATACCTACCCGTCATCGTCCCTAGTAGGGATGTGGACGGTGTGGACGAGGGCTCCCATTCCTGCCTCGCATGAGCGTGGCAGCCCGTTGCGGATAACTCACGGATGCCCGTCGATACCCTGGCCTCCACCCGCGGATGGATGGGGGAAGGGTTCGTCACGACGGTGGGTAGAGGGTAACGCCAAGGCAGGCGCATGGCGCCGATTGTCCACAGCGATGGCCAGTTATCCACCACATTGGGCCAGTTATCCACCAATATCGCCGATTCCGCGTCGCTGAGCCGGAAATCATTCCCGATCGGCGCTGGGTCGCTCACTCGGAGTAGATCATCTCCCGCACGGCGCTGACCTCGCGCCGCATCTCGTCGTTCTCCTGGAGCTCGCGCGCGATCTTGTCGTAGGCATGGAGAACGGTCGAATGATCGCGCCCACCAAGCTCGGCACCGATGCGCAGCAGGCTGATATCGGTCTCCTCGCGGATGAGGAACATGGCGATCTGGCGCGGGACGACGATGGCCCGATCACGCTTGCTGCTCCGCAGTTGGTCCAGGTTGACGCCGTAATAGTCGGCGACCGCGCGCACGATGCGCTGGGGGGTGATCGACCGCTTGCGAGGGTTGTACATGACGTTGCTCAGCACCGCGCTGGCGAGCTCGATGCTGACGGGCATCCCGCTCATGCTGGCGTAGGCCACCACGCGGTTCAGGGCTCCCTCCAGCTCACGGACGTTGCTCACCACCTTGCGGGCGATGAAGTCGATCACCTCCGACGGGATGAGGTGAAGCTGGTCCTCGGCCTTGCTGCGCAGGATGGCGATGCGGGTCTCGAGATCCGGCGGCGTGAGGTCGGCGATGAGCCCCCACTCGAACCTGCTCCGCAGGCGTTCCTCCAGGGTGGTGATCGCCTTCGGTGGGCGGTCGCTGGAAAGCACGACCTGCTT
This sequence comes from Candidatus Limnocylindria bacterium, assembly GCA_046261895.1. GTDB lineage: Bacteria > Chloroflexota > Limnocylindria > QHBO01 > QHBO01 > JACDBZ01. The sequence goes on along the minus strand of JBHENV010000152.1, from coordinate 310 downwards.
GCCGGCCTCGTGAATCGTGTTGAAGGTGTGGAAGAACTCTTCCTGCGTACGCTCGCGGTCGGCGATGAACTGGATGTCGTCGATCAGCAGCACGTCGATGCGTCGATATCGGTTGCGGAAGTCCTCCATCTTCTGCTCGCGGATCGAGTTGATGAAGTCGTTCGTGAATTTCTCGCTCGTCGCGTACAGGATCCGCTTGCGCGGGAACTTGGCCGATACCGCATTGCCGATCGAGTGCATCAGGTGCGTCTTGCCAAGGCCGACGCCGCCATACAGGAAGAGCGGGTTGTATGCGTGTCCGGGCCGTTCG
>JBHENV010000151.1:0-4774 GCA_046261895.1 Candidatus Limnocylindria bacterium | reverse complement strand
GTTCCGGCCACCCCCAGGATCGATCCGTAGGTTTGCGGGTAGCGACGCGCCACCATCGCCAGGCCGAAGCTGATCACGAAGCCGATGACGACCGAAGCGACAACCATCAGTACGTGCTCTCCGAGGCGTTGGCCGATCTCCTCGGCGTTGCTGGCGATCCAGTCGAAGCGGATGAAGGGCTCGTCCTCGTTCACAGCGCGGCCTCGAGAGGGCCGCCCACCTCGTGCAGCCTGCCGTCGGCAGATCGCACCGGGGCGCGGAGGCGCTCGCCGATGGCGTCGACGCTCACGAGGCCCAGCACGCGGTCACGCTCGTCGACCACCACGCCGAGCTGCACTGACGACCCGAGCAGTGCCGACAGTGCGTCACGCAGCGTCGTCTCGCGCTCGACGGTCGGCGCGCCGGGGGTGGCCGCGCTCGGGTCGATCGGCCCTTCGCCGGCGAGGTCATGCCGATCGATCCAGCCCAGCGGCCGGTCCCGGTCGTCGACCAGCAGCGCATAGGTGAGCTCCTCGACCCGATCGAGGCGGCGGCGCACCTCCGCCCGATCCTCACCGGCGCGCACCGGCACAGCCTCGATCAGCTCGAGGTCACGCACCCGGGCCAGCGAGAGTCGCTTGAGGCCCCGATCAGCGCCGACGAAGCGCTCGACGAATTCGGATGCGGGGTTGGCCAGGATGGCCGCCGGCGTGTCGTACTGGGCAAGAATTCCCCCGCGCTCAAGGATCGCAATGCGGTCACCCATCTTGATCGCCTCGTCCACGTCGTGGGTGACGAAGATGATCGTCTTCCGCACCTGCTCCTGTAGGCGCAGGAACTCGTTCTGGAGCCGGTCACGACGGATCGGGTCGACCGCGCCGAACGGCTCATCCATGAGCATCACCGGCGGATCGGCTGCCAGAGCGCGCGCGACGCCGACACGCTGGCGCTCACCGCCGGAGAGCTCGGTCGGGTATCGGCTCCGATACGCTGCGGGCTCGAGACCGACGAGCTCGAGCAGCTCGTCGACCCGCTCGCGGATGCGGGACGCCTGCCAGCCAAGGAGCCTGGGCACGACCGCGACGTTGTCGCCGATGGTGAGGTGCGGAAAGAGGCCGACCTGCTGGATGACGTAGCCGATGCGACGGCGGAGCTCGACCGCAGGCAGGCTCATCACGTCCTCGCCGCCGATCGTGATCCGGCCCGCGCTCGGCTCGATAAGCCGGTTCACCATCTTCATGCTGGTGGTCTTACCGCAGCCGGACGGGCCGACCAGGACGCACACCTCGCCGGCGGGGATGGTCAGGCTCAGATCGTCGACCGCGGGCGCCGCAGCTGGTCCGCCATAGCGCTTGGTGACGTGCTCGAAGGCGACCACCGAGCCACCGGTCGCTGCGGCGGAGGCAATTCGAGCGTCCGGAGGGCTCACCCGCGCATGATAGGGCTATGCCGGTGCGGCTCCGCGCAGTTGCCAGATCGTCGGGCCGGGTCCCGAGTAGACCTCCTTGAATCGCTCCTCGCTTCCGAAGTCGGTCGGGAACTCGCACTCCGGCGGCCGTCCGCCGTCGATGACGTAGTGTGCGCCGAGCTTCTCCATCGTGTCGGCGGCGACCTCGACGCTTCCCTCGCAGTAGATACGGCGCACCTGACCCTCCCGGGCTTCGGGGAAATACCCGAGGTTCGCCACGTACGGGCCGTAGGTGGAGACTCGGAGTCGGCCGGCCACGTCGACGAGGCTATTGAGCCAGCCATCGGTCACGAAGACGCTGCGATGCGGAGTGTTCTCCGCGACCCAGCGCGCGGCCGCAAGGTCGGTTGTCGACAGAACCTGCTCGTCCGAGGTTGCCGTCCATGCGGCCACGAGGAGCGGGCTCGGTACGCTGAGGACCAGCACGGCCACGACCGCGGGTGTCGGCCAGCGGCGAACGAGCCAGGCCGCGAGGATCGCGACGGCGATCCACATCGCCTGGAACAGCTTGTTCATGTCGAACGCGACGACGCTGACCTGGACCACATTCGGAGCGATGAAGAGGGCGGCGACCCACCCGGCCAGGAACCATCTCCAGCGCGCGCCCGGGAGGAGAAGCGCGGCGAGGGCCAGGAGGAACGGAACCCCCAGATTGGTCGCATAGAAGAAGGCGACCGCGGCCGGACCATCCTCGAACGGAGCCGTCTCCCACCCGGCAACCAGCTTCAGGGCACCCGAGCCGCGAGACTGCTGCATGGCCGCCAGCGCGAACGGAACGGCCAGCACGTACGGAGACAGGAAGAGGGCGGCGTTCCGCATCGCGGCGCGATCCAGCAGGCGACCGGCGGCCAGGACGTAGATCGCGGCGACCGCCAGGAATGTTGGAAAGTAGAAGAAGTGGAAGGGCGCCAGCAGCGCCCCGAGGCCGCCGGCCAGCAGGATGAGGGGCCATCGATCCCGAACGCCCGTCGCCCGGCGCCAGCGCGGCGGCAGGCCGGCTACCAGGAGCACGATTCCGGCGACGAAGATGGGCAGTCCGGCGGCCGTCGCCCGGTGCGCCAAGAGCCCCGTGCCCATGACCGACGGAATGTTGAAGTGCGGCCAGTTCACCTGGCCGAGCGTGTCGTACCACTGGTTGTCGTAGCTGTAGTTCGTCACCAGCGAGAACAGGTCACCGCGCTCGAGGGCGAGGTCTCCAACGAGGCGGATCCAGCCGAGGCCGCCGCCGAAGACGACGAGAGTGGCGGCGATCGCGGCCGCTCGGCGCGCATGGGGGCCACGCAGGAGCTGGCGCGCGAGCGCGTGGGCGAGGAGCGCGAGCGCAGCGGCAAGCACCGCGGACTGGGTCACCATGGCGGGAACGCCGAAGATTCCGGAGGACGACGCGAGGATGGCAGCGTGGAAGTCGGAGAACCAGTGGTAGGTCAGCGGCTCGCCGGCGAAATAGGGGACGTCGGGCGGAAAGTTCCCCGCGTTGAGCGATTGGACGATCGACAGGTGAACGCCGAGATCGCTCCAGTTCCAGCCACCCGACACGACGCCGGCAGGCGTCACACGCCAGAGGCCCAGGGAGAGGACGAACGCCACGAACCAGGCACTCGCCGCGGCGATCGCCCACGGCAGCGAGTCGCGGCGCAGTCCGCGCATGGCGTTCCTGAGGGCGGCCGCCGGCACGCCCCGGCGTCGAGCGAACCAGATGAGCACCGGGGCGAGCAGGATTGCCGTCACGGCGAAGACGGTAAGCCGGGTGTATCCGCCGGTCGCAAGGCCGAGCCACCACGCCAGGTGCGTCGATGCGGCGACCGAGAGCACGACCGCCAGGCCGATCACGCCGCTCGCCGCGATCGGCGGCCGGAGGACCGTCAGGAGCGCCCATCCCGGCAGGAACATGAGCACCGGCCAGACCGTCAGCACCGCCACTGGCGGTATCAGGTAGGCGACCGCCATGCCGCCCGCGGCGAGGGCAAGCGCGGCCAGCGTGATCGACGGCATGCCGCCATGTGGCCGTTCCATCGCGCGGATCTTATTCTGTCCGCTGACATGGTGACCTGCACGTGACCACGCGAGTCGCGACCATCTGGCAGTTCGGCTACCGCTTCATCGTCGACGCGACAGGCCCGCTTCTCATCCTGCTCTGCCTGGTGTATCGCAATCGTGGACCGGACTGGCTGCTCAGACTCACGGCCCTGTTCGGCGTTCCTGCGACGCTGTACGCGTGGGCGGCCGAGCTGTGGTGGAACCTCACATCAGCTTCGCCCGCCGTTCTGCCATGACCCCGCTGCGCGCCGGTGGCCGCCGAATCCTTCGATCGGGAATGGCAGCGCTCCTCGTCATCGGCATCGCCATCATCGTCGCCCTGGCGCTGCTCGTGGTGAGTGGGCGGTCCGAGCCGTTCGACGATGCGGTCATTCGATTCGTTCGCCAGCCGGCGCTCGACGGCCTCCTCTGGCCACTCGGCGTTGTCACCCAGCTCGGCTCGACCGGGGCCGTGATCGTGGTGGGGGCCATCACGCTCGTCACGGGCGTGCTCATCGGACCGTGGCTGCATGGGCTCATCGGCGCCGTCACGATCGCCCTCGCATCGATCGGCAACGGGCTCTTCAAGGTGACGATCGCGCGCGCGCGACCAGACCTGCTGGAGCCGATCGTTGTGGAGCACGGCTTCAGCTTTCCATCCGGCCACTCGGCGCTGGGGATGGTCGCCTACGGCGTCCTCGGCGTGCTCGTCATGCGCTCCCGCCTGCCGATCGCAGCACGTCGTAGGATCGTGGCCGCACTCGGCATCCTGATCATGCTGATCGGTGTCTCGCGGGTCTGGCTGGGCGTCCATTACCCGACGGATGTGCTCGCGGGCTGGACCGCCGGCATCGTGATCGTGCTGGCCTACGCCCGGCTCACCCGCGGGGTGTCGCCTGAACCAGCCGCGGCAGCGGTTGACGTGGATCCAGCAGCGTCACGATCCGCTCCACCTGCGACTGGCTCAAACGCTCCTCGGCGGTGACGAGGGAGGCAAGCCTCGTCGTGTCGTGCTCGATCGTCAGCCCGATGACCTCGCCCGGCTCAACGACCACCTCCATGTCGCTCGGGGGCACCAGGATCGGCTCGACGACCGCCGGCAGACCGGCGCGATCGAGGTAGAGGGCCAGGCGGCGGCCGGCCAGGCGGGCGGCGGTCGCCGGCGCCGGATCCCACGGCACCCAGGAGTCGGTCGAGCCATTCCATCGGTACCAGTGGCCATTGCGCCGCGAGAACCGACCGCGCTCGCCGGCGGCGGTCAGCGTCCAGGTTCCCCCCGGGCCGACCAGGACCGCGTCGATCATCTCGATG